>NZ_JBATGR010000200.1:0-5033 GCF_049665975.1 Eudoraea sp. | reverse complement strand
ATAAAATATTAGCCAGAGTAATTTTAGCCGTATTACTTCTATCTCCCAGTTGAAATTCCGGAATATAATCACTGACCTTATCTTCCCAATCTAATTTGCCTTCAGATTTTAAATTGGCAGCCAATATCCCTGCAAATCCTTTGGATAGCGATCCGAGTCTGAAAATGGTCTGGCCGTCAACACCGGTATCGACATTAATATTTCTTTTACCGAATCCATCTGAAATTACAATCGAATCTCCTTTAACAATACTTACCCCTGCACCCACTATTGCCCCTGATGCAATGGCTTTATCAAAATATGCCTTAATGGCAACTTTCAATTCATTTTGTTGCAATTTATATAGCTGCACCGCTCTTTGATCGGCTATAGTTTTCTTAGAATTATTGGTTGAAATGGCATCCTCAGACTCGGAAGAGTATCTTGTATTGTTGCCATTTAGGATTAGGGCTAAAAGAGAAAGAATTGTAATTGTAATGCCTATAAATATTTTATAGCTCTGCATAGGTAAATTCATATTTTGTTTAGGGATTAATAAGATGAAAATAGGCTTGTCTACCTAAATAACCGATGAAAGGCATAATTATTATATGTTTTATTCCTTTTTATCCAGATTTAAGGAAGGAAGGTACAAAGTTTAAGATATGAAGTTAAAGATAATAAGTTAGAATTTCGCTGTTAGACTATAGTATAATTTATGCTTAATTCTATTTTATTTATGTCCTAAGCAGATAGTTACTGACTAAAAATGAAAAGAGAAATGTTTAAAATACATCATTATAAAGAATTATGAAAAATCTTGTTTTAACTAATAACCCTTTGGTTTAGACTAGATTTATAACCCTGGAAGCTGTAACTACAGAATTCTAAGGTATTTTATATAACTTGCCGCAAAAGAAATCCTGAACTTACATTACTGTAAAGTTTCAGGTTTATCAACCAAAGCTAACGAGTTCTATCCTTTAAAAAACCATAATGAAGAAAATCATCATTTCCCTCTTGGCAATACTCATTGTAATTGCCGGTATTCTCTTATTCAATACATTCTCTCTAACCTCCAAACAAGTAGCGCCGGAATCATTGGAAAAACTCAATATTCCAGAAACCGTATTTCAAAACCTTTCCCGGGCGATCCAATACCGGACGATTTCATTTAGCGAAGATGCTATTCCTGATTCCACTGCCTTTCACGGTTTCCACCAATTTCTGGCAGATACATTTCCACTCGTCCATGAAAATCTTTCCCTGGAAAAAATAAATGAATACAGTTTGCTATACAAGTGGGAGGGTTCAGATGCTTCCAAAAAACCAATCATTCTTATGTCGCACCAGGACGTAGTGCCTGTAGACCAGCCTACCCTCAAAGACTGGGAGGCAGGTCCTTTCGAGGGAAAGATTACGGATACTCATATTATTGGAAGAGGTACCCTGGACGACAAAGGTTCCCTAATGGCACTAATGGAGTCTGTGGAAAAGTTGTTGAGTGAATCGTTTACCCCTTCCAGGACCATCTACCTTGCCTTTGGCCATGACGAAGAAGTGGGTGGTCCTAAGGGGGCCGCTAAGATTGCGGCTTATTTAAAAGAAAAAGGCATCCATGCGGCCATGACGCTTGATGAAGGTGGTTTTTTAGCAGAAAGTATGATCCCCGGTATTGAAAAGGATGTTGCCATGGTGAACCTGGCAGAAAAGGGTTTTGCCTCCTTCCGGCTTATTGTAGAAACAAGAGGGGGACATAGTTCTGCTCCTCCCCGGGAAAACACCATTGGAATGTTGGCCCAGGCCATCGTTGACCTGGAAAATAATCAGTTACCTTATAAGCTTGTAGAACCTATTAATTACCAATTTAAGTATATGGGCGCCGAACTCCCCTTTTTGAAGAAGTTGGCCTTTGCCAATCCCTGGCTGTTCAAAAGCACTATCTTAAAAGGGCTTAATGCACACACTACCACAGCCCCAACAATTATTGAAGGCGGGGTGAAAAACAATGTGATACCTACTGTGGCGGAAGCTACAATCAACTTCAGGATTTTACCTGGGGAAACCATTGAGTCCGTAAAGCAGCATGTAGAAAATACGGTAAGCGATAAGATCAAGGTGGAAGCAGCCGGTTTTCTAACGAACCCCTCCCCTGTTTCCGGGATTGATTCTGAGGGCTTTAGAATTCTCGAAAAGACTATACGATCTGTATTTCCGGAAGTAGTGGTGGTTCCGGGTCTCATAGGGGGCGGTACAGATGCCCGCTATTTCTATGACGTTTCAGACGATGTGTACCGTTTTTACCCGATCAGACTTGGTCCTGAGAGCATGTCCATGTTTCATGGTATTGACGAAAAGATCAGTAAAGAGAACTACAAGGAAATCATTGAATTCACCTACCATTTGATCAGGAAATTCAATTGAAATAAAGCAGGTTTTACAGTTATATAGATTTATGGTTAACAGACAGACATGCTTTTCCACTTACATATTCTTCCATAAAATCTACCAAACTTCATGAATCAAAAAAAAGCTCCATGGCACTTCCTCTTACTACTCATTTTGGCAGGGGAGTCTGTATTTATTCTTCCATTTGTTCTTGCACGGGTCTTTAGGCCTACAGTGCTTGAGGCATTTGAGCTAGACAATGTGGAGTTGGGCATATGTTTCTCTGTATATGGTATAGTAGCCTTGCTATCCTATCTCTTTGGAGGTCCTTTGGCTGATAAATTTCCTCCAAGAAAATTGATTGCAGTGGCATTATGGATGACTGCCTCAGGAGGGTTGGTCTATGCCACTTTTCCAAGTTATACCCTATTAAAAATTCTATATGGATATTGGGGTTTTACAACCATTTTTTTGTTCTGGGCTCCTATGATAAAGGCTACCAGAGTCTGGGGCGGGTCTTCTTCGCAAGGCAAGGCGTTTGGTTTTTTGGACGGTGGACGTGGATTGGTGGGGGCTTTGTTCGGAGGTATGGGCGTACTTATTTTTTCACTATTTATTACTCCGGAAGTTTCTGAGGCTACCGCTTCTGAAAGCAGAGTAGCCTTCAGTTATGTGATTCTGGTATCCTCGGGCATAGTGGCTATAGTAGGCCTATTGGTGTGGTCCTTTATGAAAATTGATCCAAAAGCAGAAAAAGAGATCATCCTGGAGAAAATAACGATATCACAAATAAAAGAGGTGCTGCGTTTGCCTTCCGTATGGTTATTAATGATCATTATTTTATGTGCCTATGTAGGCTACAAAATCACAGATGTGTTCTCGCTCTATGCCCAGGAAGTAATGCTGTATGACCAGGTGCAATCGGCACAGGTGGGCACTTTTCTGTTATTTGTCCGCCCTGTCATTGGGGTATTAATCGGGGTTTTGGCAGACCGTACAGATACTACCTATTGGTTGGTAGTTAGTTTTATCGTTTCATTTCTGGGGGCATTGTTGTTTGCAACAGGTGTAATTTCGGATTCGTCGACAGCGTTGTTTTTTATATCCATTTTGGTTGTAGCCACTGGAGTGTACGCTGCACGTTCATTGTACTTCGCAGTGATGGAGAGAGGACAGATTCCTTTGGTGCTAACAGGGACTGCTGTTGGCCTTATATCGCTAATAGGTTATACCCCAGATATATTTGCAGGGCCTGCAATGGGATTTCTCCTGGAGAATTCACCTGGCGCAATAGGTCATCAGCATGTGTTTTGGATGCTGGCTTTGTTTTCCTTCATTGGCGGCATCGCCGCCTGGTATTATTTTCAATTGTATAGAAAGAAGAAACTTTTATAGATAATTTATTACCTTGATATAATATCTGCCAACTCTTGCTTAGGACGAACGCATAATACAAAACGGCAGCTACAAATGCTTTTTAATAAATTGTACATCATATGAAAATAAAACTAATTATTTTGGCTTGCCTGGTCCTAGTGATATTTGCATGTAATTCTGGTAAAAATGTCAATAAAGAGGCCAATAATCCTAAAAATGTTATTCTTCTGATCAGCGACGGAACTGGATTGACACAGATTTCTTCCGCCTTCTACTTTAAAGAGTCTTCTCCAAACTATTCACGATTTAAGAATATAGGTCTGATAAAAACTTCATCCTCCCGGGAGGATATCACTGATTCTGCCGCCGGAGCCACAGCTTTTGCATGTGGGGTCAAAACCTACAACGGTGCAATTGGAGTTGCAGATGATTCAACAGAGGTAAAAAATTTGGTGGAGATAGCTTCGTTGAAAAAAATTAATACAGGAATGATAGCCACTTCATCAATAACCCATGCTACTCCAGCAAGTTTTTATGCCCACACCCTAAATAGAGGTTTCGCGGAGAAAATTGCCTTACAATTAGCAGAATCAGAAATAGATTTTTTCGCTGGAGGAGGACTACAGTATTTTAATAAGCGAACTGATGGGCGAAATTTGTTGAATACATTAAATGAAAAACAATTTACTATTAATACTACTTCTTTAAATGATTTCTCCAAAATTAAATCTAGTGAAAAGGCAGGGTATCTATTAGCACAAGATGATATGCCTTCTACTATCATGGGCAGAGGTGACTTTCTCTCAAATGCAACAGAATTAGCCATTCAATTTTTAAGCAAAGACAATTCGGGTTTTTTTATAATGGCTGAAGGCTCCCAAATAGATTGGGGTGGCCATGCTAACAATGCAGAGTATCTTGTGTCTGAACTGATTGATTTTGATGATGCGATAGGTAAAGCATTGGATTATGCCGAGAAAGAGGGCAATACACTGGTAATCGTTACTTCTGATCATGAAACAGGTGGCTTTACTTTGGCTGCAAAAAAAAAGAAAACTGAAGATGGCGAAGAGTATAGTGATTATAGTGAAATTGGTATGACCTTTTCTACTACAGGTCATTCTGCTGCCTTGATCCCAGTATTTGCATATGGCCCTGGTTCTGAAGAGTTTATAGGGGTTTATGAAAACTCCAATATTTTTCAAAAAATACTGAAGGTAACCAAATGGGGAGGGCTAGACTAAGGGATAATGAATTAAAAATACGGTCAATAAAGTGGATAGCTGCCG
>NZ_JBATGR010000199.1:0-1854 GCF_049665975.1 Eudoraea sp. | reverse complement strand
CTTTTTATCACCCAGGTCGGGGAGAAAACCGTAATGGTTAAAGATTTTACAATTCTAAGTAAAGCCTTAAGGCCTTTACCACTTCCAAAAAAAGATGCAGAAGGCAATGTTTATGATGAGTTTAACGATCCAGAGCAACGTTATCGCCAGCGTTATGTAGATCTGGCAGTTAATCCTTCTGTTAAGGACACTTTCATAAAGCGAACCAAAATTACAAATAGTATTCGTGAGTTTTTAAATGATAAAGGGTATTTAGAAGTAGAAACCCCCGTTTTACAGCCTATACCCGGAGGAGCGGCTGCAAGGCCCTTTATAACGCACCATAATGCACTGGATATACCTCTTTACCTCAGAATAGCCAATGAACTTTATCTAAAGCGACTAATTGTGGGTGGTTTTGACGGAGTATATGAGTTTTCTAAGGATTTTAGAAATGAAGGGATGGATCGTACCCATAATCCTGAATTTACGATTATGGAGCTCTATGTAGCTTACAAGGATTACAATTGGATGATGGATACTACAGAACAGTTGTTACAAAAAGTAGCCATAGACGCCAATGGTTCAACAAAAGTTACCATGGGTGAGAAGGAGATCGATTTTAAGGCTCCTTATCCTCGTATCACAATCCTTGATGCCATTAAAGAACATACCGGTTTTGACCTATCCGGAATGGATGAAAAAGAACTGCACGAAGTGGCTAAAAAAGTTAATGTCGAAGTAGACGAAAGTATGGGGATAGGCAAGCTCATTGATGAGATTTTTGGTGAAAAATGTGAGCATCATTACATACAACCTACTTTCATTATAGATTACCCAAAAGAAATGAGTCCGCTTACTAAAGAACACCGAACAAATCCGGCCTTAACAGAACGGTTTGAACTTATGATTAACGGTAAGGAAATTGCTAATGCCTATTCCGAGCTCAATGATCCTATTGATCAGCTTGAACGCTTTGAAGAACAATTAAAACTTTCGGAGAAAGGCGATGATGAAGCCATGTTTATTGATCAGGATTTTATTAGGGCCCTGGAATACGGAATGCCACCCACTTCGGGTATTGGTATTGGTGTAGACCGCCTGGTGATGCTGTTAACAAATAATGCTTCTATTCAGGAAGTTTTGTTCTTTCCTCAAATGCGGCCCGAAAAAAAGCCCCTGGAATTAAATGAAAATGAAAAAGCGATTTTTAACATCCTAAAAACCCATAAATCCATGCCATTAACGGATTTAAAAGAAGCTGCCGGATTAAGCAATAAGGCCTGGGATAAAGGGCTTAAAGGGTTGAACAAATTGGGGTTAACTAAAGTGGCAAAAGAGGACGATACCCTTATTTGCAAATTAAATGAATAATAAAAAGATGTTTTATTCTTATTTGATTCATTATCAGTATTTTATGACTAGTGCATTTCATCGAATGAGTGTTAAAAATTAAAATAAGACCCTGGTATTTTCGTTGTAATAATAGAATCCCAAATCTGTTTTTATGAAGAAAATCTACTTTCTAATCATTTTAGCAGCATTTTTCACTTCCTGTTCCAAGGACGCATCTCCTTCTGATCCTGATCCTAACTCAACATTAGAGGCATGTTTTGAAGTGAGTAAAGAGGTCCTTTTGGTAGGTGAAAACCTGCAAATAAACAATTGCTCTGTAGGAGCTAGTACATACTCCTATAATCTTGGTAACGGAGAAACACGTACAGAAGAAAACCCTACAGTGGTTTACGGAAAGCCAGGAGATTACACCATCGCATTAACGGTTTTCGATGAAGCTATGGCAACGAAAACAGTTTCCAAACAAATTCTGGTGAATGATGCTATAGTCCAGGACTTTTTTATATTTCCGGATATAGC
>NZ_JBATGR010000198.1:0-2323 GCF_049665975.1 Eudoraea sp. | reverse complement strand
TCAAAATAGTGCTTGGTTTCCTCGGCAGCATTAGAACAATCGCTTCCTTTCAGGCTTTTCGGCGGAACAGGAATATGGAATATGTCGCAAAACATCTGATTAGTAAGGGATATTTCCCTGTTTTCATTTTCCAGTAAGACACCGGTCTGTAAATTGGTAATTAGGCTGGCAAGCCGGTTTTCGGAGGCTCTGACTTGCTCTTGTGCTTCTCGTTCTTTCGAAATATCCTCTACTATAGCTACTTCATAAGCGATCTTCCCTGAGGGTTCCCTTACGGCACTTACGGAAGTTTTGGCTAAAATAGCAGTTCCGTTCTTTTTGAAATATTGTTTTACAATTGAAAAGTTATCTAGTTTTCCTTTCTTCATCTCAGACATATACTTGCTCGACTTTTCATTGTCTTCGGGTGCTGAAATGGCATCTACGGTAGATTTTTTTAATTCGGATTCCGTATAGCCCATTAGCTCGGAGAAGGTCTTATTAATTTTAAGGAATTTACTCCCTTGGGTAAGGACAATGCCTAGTGGAGAATTTTCAATGATGATATCGAGCTGCTTTTTTTGTTCGGAAAGCAATACTTCCACCTCATTTTCCTTCGTAATATCTCTTATAATCCCCTGCGCGGCAATGGGGAGGCCGGCCTTATCATAAATAATACTGCTGTTCACTTGTACGTACCGAATGGATTGATCCTTTACAATAATCTTAGCCCTGTAGTTTTTTAGGGTACCCACTTCATAAAGAAGTTTAAAAGATTCCCTGGTATATTCAATGTAGTCCGGATGGATCAGGGATCCGAGGTTGATGGTCTCTTCATTATGATCGTATCCCAGGAGTTGTTTGGCGGCCGCATTCATCCGGAGAACATTACCATTGATGTCCATTACCAGATATGGATCAATGATATTGATGAACACCCCTTCAAGTTCTGATGTTTTTTCGCTTAAGAGATTTTCCAAGCGCTCATTGGTCTCTTTTAATTGCCTGGTAGTATTATATAATTCCTGTGATTTTTCTTCCAGAATTTTTTCTGCCTGAAGTCTTGCTTTCTTTTGCCGCTCCAGGGCCCTTTTCAACAAATCTACTTCCTTATTATCCATGCTGGACAATATCAAATTTTACCTGAGTGCCATCTTCCTTCAGCAACTCATAGCTTATTTCGGCACTGCTGTTGAAATGTGTAAAAGCTTTTTCCATTAGGCCGTGGGCCAGGCTGTAAAGCCCTCTAGAAGAGCTGTAGATCATGGATAGGGAAGTATCCGTTTTTTCAATTATGGTAAAGCTGGGCAATTCCGCATCCGGATACAGTTTTTTTACATGTACGTGAATGTGGTCCTCTATAGAGTTTAAAAGGGCAATTGGCGAGGCATAACTTTTAATGATCTCCGGATGTGCTTTCCCTAAACTATCGAACAAGTACAGCCCAAAAGCGTATAACAGGTCGTTTGGTGGCATCTTGACTTCCGAACTTAAATTAGTCAGGAGGGAAACCATTTCGTTAAAATCATAGGTGCCAACAGAAGTATAGATGCCTTCGGAGGGCAGCTCAGAATTTTCGATAATACTGTCTGTAATTTCCAGTCCAAATTGGTCTTCCACCATTTCCAGGAACTCCGTAAAAATAAAACCTTTCATAAATATAAAATCAAAATTAAATATAGGAAAAACCTTACCTGCTTTAAAAATTTTGTTGTGAAATACCCAATTCCACTAACCTTTTACCAGTTCGTTTACTTGCCAGTAGGAGATCACCTTTATGAGCTTGTCTTCGTAATCCTCATATTTTAAAGGCTTTATCACGTAGCCTGCAATTCCGGTCTTATAACATTCGAGCAGGTCTGTTCTGTTTTCAGATGTTGTCAGAATTACTGTGGGCAGGTATTTAAGCAGGGGATCCTTTTTAAGGATCTGGAGGAATTCTATCCCATTCATTCGTGGCATATTCAGATCAAGAAGGATTATATCAGGCAGATTAGTTTCATTAAGGATCTTCAACGCCTCTTCCCCGTTGTTTGCCTGAATTAGGGTGTGTTTTTCCTCGAGCTTCGATAAGGTCCTTGTCAGCTTCATGGTCTCTATGGCATCGTCTTCAATAAAGAGTATTTTCATGGCCTTCGTTTTAATTGAATCTGGAAAGTTCTAATTTAATTTTCAGTCTTAGGCCCAAATGTAGACGAAAGTTTAGTGAGTGTAGACGAATGGTTTATTACTGTAGATGAGAGGGGCAAAAGTTCTCAAAAACTTCCGAATACGTTTTTAATGACTCTTTAAATGCCAGGTTATTTGTTAGTGCTTCATAATTTAGAGGATAACTACCTAGACA
>NZ_JBATGR010000197.1:0-1793 GCF_049665975.1 Eudoraea sp. | reverse complement strand
TTGCAATTTTAATGGCATTCTCCACAGCTTCTGCTCCTGTACTTACCAGCATTGCCTTAGTATTTTTACCATGGGGCAAAATCTCCGCCAATTCCTCACATAATGCTATATAGGGTTCATAAGTCACAACATTAAAACTGGTATGTAAATATTTAGCTGCTTGTTCGCGTATAGCCTGTACCACGGGTTCCGGACAATGGCCTGCATTTACAACACCAATGCCACCGGCAAAATCAATAAGTTCCCGCCCATCTACATCAATAATAATCGCACCTTTGGCTTCTTTGACAGTGGCGGTATTGAACACCCCCACGCCATTGGCTACTACATTTTTCCTTCTTTCGAAGAGTTCCTGTGATTTTGTTAATTCTTTGATCATACTAATTATTTTCTTTTTTTATAAGGTAAGCTTAAATAAAATAATTTTAATATTTTTTTCTATTTTTTCTTAGACAAATTTTTTAGCTACATGCATTGATTTATGAAATCATTTTACCAATTATTTTTCCTGATGAGTTATATAAGAGTTTCAGAACATTAATACCATTATTCCAGCTTATTTCGTAAAGACTTTGCTTAGGTGTTTCTACATGGTAGATTTGCTGAAGTCCATCATTGCTATAATTTCCTGCAAAATTTTGTTGTACTTGTTCTGGAGTAATTTCTAATGATACCGAAGTAATTGTTTCAAGCCATTTGCCCTCACAATGGAATAATGCGAAATGTTCTTCTTTATTGAAGCGAAAGGTTACTTGCCATCTAAACACATCAATTTGTTTCCATTGTACAAATGTAGCTTTGGGATATTTGGATTTGAATGGCAGGTATACGGTTTTACCGGGCATTATGCCATTTCTTTTGAAAACGTTCAATAATGCTAAATTAAACAGATAATTAAATTTTTTATAAAAAGCCATAACGAAGGTTGTTTATTATCCAACCAGTTTTATTCAGTAAAAGTTTTATCAAGTGTCAAATGAAGAATTACCTATCCTTTTCTCACAATAATTTTCCCCTTTAATTAGAAATATAAAGTTATTTGATTTAAAAAGTAAATACAGCTACCTAAGTAGCACTTAAGTAAAATTTGTGATATCCGGTAATTGATAATTTTAGAAAGACAAATGGAATGGTTCTCCAAAAAAAAAAAAATTAATTAAGGAATGTACTTTTCTTCAGCAATTGATAATAGCAATTCCAGATTCTTAACATTAATTTGTTTGCGACTTACCGAAAGTGCCCCACAACGTTTTAATTCCTGGATGTGCCTGCTCACAACTGCCCGAGTGGTGCCTATGAGGCCGGCAATCTCATCATTTGGTAAATTATTGATCAATTCTAATTTGCGGGTTTCCCCATTTATATTTTTAAGGAGCAATGCAGAGAGGCGCACCAAAGTACTGTGAAGGGTAACATCAGTGGCAACATCCATAAGTTGTCGCATACGGTCCCCCAGATAATATAAAATGGCTTTGTGCATTACCGGATATTTATTGATCCAATGACGCATTTGTTCCATTGAGATTTTTAAAACCTCCAATGAATCCAACGCTTCCCAGTATACATCATGCGGCTTAGTGTCCAACAATGATAAAACATCAAAAACATCTCCTTTAGACAGCACAAAAACCGTATGTTCTCTACCTGAATCCGGATTAGACTTATATACTTTTAACCTGCCGGATACGATGAAATGGAAGGTGGACATTACATCTGTACTGCTTTTAAAACTTTTCGCGCTCCAATGTTCCTCCGACATGGAATGCAATAGTTCATTAATAGAACCAGTACTG
>NZ_JBATGR010000196.1:0-7900 GCF_049665975.1 Eudoraea sp. | reverse complement strand
AAAAATCTAACATTAAGATCATTTTCCAAAAATGTTTTGATTTCGTGTAACTGTTCACCATTAATGTCATTTCTTTCCAGCTGATCCGCATAGGCAAATGCATGTTGTTGTAATTCCAGAAGCAAACCGGCAAGAACTTTCTTGCTATTTGCAAGTTCAGCTTCATATTTAGGTACTACAACATTATCAATGTTTTTTATAAAGATAATATCAGCATTTTGTTCGTTTAAGTTCTCAATAAGTGCGCCATGACCACCAGGTCTAAATAATAATGAACCGTCATCCTTCACAAATGGTTCATTTTCCAGAGTTACGGCCAAAGTATCCGTAGAAGGTTTTTGATTTGAATATGTAACTTCAAATTCCGTTTCTGTAGCTTTTGACACCCTGGGGCCAACGGCTTCAAATTCTTGAGTAAATAGAGATTGATGTTGTACTGAAATAGTAAAATGTAATTTTGCATTATTGTTTATGACAGCATAGCTGAAAGCTTCTTTTAAATGCTCTTCAAAAGGAGTAGAAGTAAATTCCCCATAATTATGAAAAGGTAAGAGTCCTTTGGGGTAAAAACCATAATTAAGGTTTTCTTTCAGTAACATTTCACACACAAAACGATATTTGATGTCATTTGCAGAACTGGATTTGTTTTTTATTCGTTTTTGAACAATCTCGTAAAAAGGGAATTTCTTAATTTGTTTGAAAAAGGTCTTTAAATCGGTATCATTTAATCTGTCTACATAAGCATCTACGTCTTCGCCCTCAGGATCATAATTCTCTAAAAAGTTAAAGAGGGATTTAAACATTCTCGAAGCGGCACCAGACGCCGGAACAAATTTGAGTAAACTTAAAAGCCGTTTTAGTTCTTCAAATTTACCGACAAACTTTTTTTCCTGAGCTTTACTTAATTTCAAAATCCCATCTGAAACTATTGCCGCCTTTTCTAACCTTACAAATGGTATCCCCTCTTTAAAGGTCTCGATCTGATCCAGAACTTTTTCTTTTGAGATTCCTTTTTCCTGTAGTTGTTTTAAATCCATTGGTGAAAACTCAATCATTTGTCCAGTAGTTTATCGATAGATTTAATGGCCAGTGCAAGCCTTTTACCATTATCCCCATTTAAAATAACATAATTCTTATCATACTTTTCCAATGTTTCCTTGAAATAGAGAAACATTCGTTCGCGTTCATTAGGTTTATCCCGAAGATCGTCTTTTTCCCAGGGAATATCTATGGAAGTTAGCAAATAAAGATCGTATGTATTTTGCAAAGCGTATTTTTCCAAAACAGGATCACAATAACCAAGGTAATATGCTTCAGAATATACTTTAGTTTCCAAAAGATCTGTATCACAAATAAGAAGCTTATTTGCTTTTTCCGCCAAGGAATTTTCCAATCTAATTTGGCCTTCAGCAATGGGTATCAAATCATGAGATTCACAAGTTTTTTGTTCTTTATTCCACTTTTCTTGCAAATATTCACGAGCGTATTCCGGCACCCATTCTGTTTGATAGTGATTTGCAAGTTCCTGAGCCAAGGTAGTCTTACCTGTTGATTCAGGTCCAAACAATACTACTTTAACAAGGTTAGCGGGCTTTTGTTTAAGTTTTTCTTCCATGCCATATAGCCATAAAAGGCGATTATGGTAAATAATAAATATTGAAGGGATGTAAAAATAAGTCCTTTATACAAATATAAAGGAACTGTAATTACATCACCAATAATCCAATAGATCCAATTTTCGATCTTTTTTTTGGCCATAAGCCACATCCCAACAAAGAAAATGGCAGTTGTAAGGGTATCCACATAGGCTGTCCAACTATTAAATTTATCAAATAAAGTATATACCAGTAAAACAAAAACAACTGCACCAATAAACAGAAATATGGACCAGTTTTTTTCTTTCCGGTTCATTTTTGTTATCGGGATAAAATGGTCGGCGTCTACTTTTCTTGTCCATAAGTACCAGCCTATAATACTCATGGAAAAATAATACCCGTTTATAAGCATGTCGCCCAATAGCCCATATACCCAAAGGATATATACAAAGATACCAGTGTTGATTATTCCGGTAGGAAATACAAGGATATTTTCTCTTTTTGCATACCATACACTTAAAAACCCGAAAACAACACCAATCATTTCGAGGATGATTAAAAACGCAGGGGTATCCTGATATTGAGCAAAAATCCAATCAAAAATCTGGCTCATAATTGCTTCGGTCTGTTTTTACAATTTTGATATACATTAAACCATTTTCCATCAATTCCAAAGCAAGTTTAATTTCTCTATTGAGCAGTTTCATTATATCATCATAATCTCCATAAATCTGAGTACTTAAAGGATTTTCCAAAATGGTAAACCCAGAGGCCCGTATTTTTTTTATAAAATCGATAATTAGCTCTTCGTAATTATCCTGTAAAGGGGTTAAGGTCAGCTCAACAGATATATTCATAATTTGATAAATTTAATAGTTGGACAATCTTTATATTACCCTTCCTTTTTAATAGCATATACGCAGGTAAATTCTTCAAATTCCAGAAAAGAAATATCATATTCGGATGTGCACCCTTCATATCTGATAAGACCCGTGGTAGTATTATGGGTGTTAATAAAATCTTCAATATAAATATGATTTATAAAACTCAACCCATGGGTGGCATATATCTTATATAGGGACTCTTTGGCTCCCCAAATAATTGTAAGCTTTTTAACTATTTCTTTTGCGTTTGAAATATCTGCATAGTCCTCCATAGGTGTAAACTTATGACCAATAACGGCTATCTTATCTCGTTGTTTTTCAATATCAATACCAACTTCATCTTTCTGACTTATAATTATTCCAGTAAATTGATATGAATGTGTTATGGAGATATGATTTCCATCTTTTAGATGTGGCTTTCCGGCCTGGTCATAAAAAAGATCACTATCTACATAACCCGCTAACCCCATTAAGTGGCGTATGCTTAAAAACCCTCTCCTATGCAATTCAGACTTCATGCCGTTCACTCTTAGCTGGCAATTATTAGTGAGCTCAATATTTAAGGAAAGTTCTTTCTCAGACTCTGTAATCTTCCAAATGTATACCTTGGTATATGGGTTTACTGTTATAATTTTGTAAAGAGGCATACAATATTTTAAGTTATCATTACCTTTGCCTTTTGAAAATGTAAAAGGACATTTCCAGGACGAATGTAAAAAATAAAAAAGATATGCGAACCAATACAATACCATACGTTCCATTTAAAGTCAAGGATATTACCCTGGCAGAATGGGGAAGAAAAGAAATAGAACTGGCTGAAGCCGAGATGCCGGGACTTATGGCCTTGCGTGAAGAGTACAAAAAAGAACAACCTCTTAAGGGTGCCCGCATTGCTGGTTGTCTTCATATGACCATACAAACAGCAGTACTTATAGAAACCCTCACTGCTCTTGGTGCAGAAGTTACATGGAGTTCATGCAATATTTTTTCCACTCAGGATCATGCTGCTGCAGCTATAGCAGCAAGCGGTGTGCCGGTTTATGCATGGAAAGGTATGAATGAAGAGGAATTTGACTGGTGTATAGAACAGACGCTGTTTTTTGGTGAAGAACGAAAGCCGCTTAATATGATTCTGGATGATGGGGGCGATCTTACCAATATGGTATTGGATCAATTTCCGGAACTCACATCAGAAATTAAAGGTCTTTCGGAAGAAACAACTACCGGGGTCCACCGCCTATATGAGCGTTTTAAAAATGGGGTATTGCCTATGCCGGCAATAAATGTGAATGATTCTGTTACCAAATCCAAATTTGACAACAAATATGGCTGCAAGGAAAGTGCGGTAGATGCAATTCGAAGGGCCACAGATACCATGCTAGCCGGAAAACGAGTTGTTGTTGCAGGTTATGGAGATGTTGGAAAAGGCACAGCAGCTTCATTCAGAGGGGCAGGGGCTATTGTAACCGTTACAGAAATAGACCCCATCTGCGCTCTGCAGGCCTGTATGGACGGGTATGAGTTGAAAAAACTAGAAACAGTAGTTAGTAACGCCGACATTGTAATAACGGCTACAGGAAACAAGGATATCCTTAAAGAAGAGCATTTCAGGGCTATGCGTGATAAAGCTATAGTGTGCAATATTGGCCATTTTGATAACGAAATAGACATGGCCTGGTTAAATGATAATTATGGCAATACCAAAGATGTGATTAAACCACAAGTAGATAAATATACTATTGATGGAAAAGACATTATAGTGCTTGCCGAAGGCCGTTTAGTTAATTTAGGATGTGCTACGGGTCATCCAAGTTTTGTTATGAGTAATTCATTCACGAACCAAACACTTGCACAAATAGAACTTTGGAAACATAGTGATAAATATGAAAATAAGGTTTATATGCTTCCTAAGCATTTGGATGAAAAAGTTGCCAAACTGCATTTAGAACGTTTAGGTGCCGAACTTACAGAATTGCGAGAAGAACAGGCATCTTATATTGGGGTTGAAGTTAAAGGCCCTTATAAACCGGATTATTACAGGTACTAGAGAATAAAGCTTAATTTAGATATAGAAAAAACCCATTATGAAAACATAATGGGTTTTTATTTTGAGTTATTCAATTGAGTATTATGCCTCAAAAGGCTCTATAGAAACATAAGATTTTCCACCTGCTTTTTTTTGAAACTTTACAAGTCCGTCTACTTTTGCATGCAAGGTATGATCTTTTCCGATGTAAACATTATTACCAGGATTGTGTTTTGTACCACGTTGTCTTACAATAATATTTCCTGCAATAGCAGCTTGTCCTCCAAAAATCTTAACCCCTAAGCGTTTCGATTCTGATTCTCTACCGTTTTTAGAACTACCTACACCTTTTTTATGTGCCATGATATTATTTTTTATACCAGGTCTGGGCCGGTATTAGTTATTAACTTATTTATTTAATGCCTCAATAAGATCGGCCTTTTTCATAGAAGAAATCCCTGAGATTCCTTTGGCTTTGGCCATTTCCTTTAATTCTGCTACTGTCTTTTTGCTTAAATCGACTTTAACTTTAGGAGCTTCCTTCGCTTTTTCAACTTTGGCTTTAGGAGCTTCAGTTTTTGGAGCCGCTACTTTTACTGGCGCTGCTTTTACAGGAGCTTCTTTTTTAGGTTCGGCCTTAGCTACAGTTTTTTTAGCACCTTTGGCTACAATACTTTCGATAACCAATTCGGTCAGATACTGGCGATGACCATTTTTCTTTCTAAACCCTTTACGTCTTTTCTTTTTAAAGACAATTACCTTGTCTCCTTTAAGGTGTTTAACGACTTTAGCCTCAACTGCGGCTCCGTCTATAGCTGGGGCGCCAATAGTAATGTTTTTACCATCTTCCAAAAGAAGGACGTTGTGAAAAGAAACTTTTTTTCCTTCGTCTTCCTGCAAACGGTGAACGTATACTTTTTGGTCTTTTGCAACTTTGAATTGCTGCCCTGCTATTTCTACAATTGCATACATAGCTTAATATTAAATATTTTTATTTCCCTTTAAATGAGCTTTTTAGCAAATTAAACACCAAAGGCGCTCTAAAGGCGGGTGCAAATATACTGCTAAATTGGGAAATCACAAGAGTTTTTTTTATTCTAATCAGATTTTTTTTGGGGGGTTCTTCGGAGTTTTAAACAACTGCATAAAAGTAAGTGTCAGGACCACGGTAGTGGCAAATCCCATAATTGCAACCGTAAAGAATACGATTCCTTCAAAATTTTTGAAATTATTAAACCAACTCGTTGAGAGTTCCTTTAAAAAGTCGGTATTAACCTCGGTAGCGTAAAAAGCAAAAAAGAAAGTAAAAATTAGTGTTGCCACAACACCGGTAACCATTCCCGCCTTAAATCCTACTCCATAGCTAAAGTTATGTTTTTCCTGAAGTCTAAAATATTTTATTGCCTCATATATTCCGAAACCCGTAATTACTCCATTAAAAAGACTAAAAAAAACATTGGTATGTAAACCAAAAAGAGATAAAATTAAAAAATATGCGATAAGACTCCCACTGGTTGCAATACCAAAGCGTATAGGGAGGGCAACTCGTTTCATTTGCTTTATTTTTCTTCTTATGCCATTCAAAATAATGAATATTGTCCAATTATCATATAAAATCTTGTTAAAGAAGCAGAGTTTTCCTTCACATAAGCTCTAAAATATTATATTAGTCGCTCTTTAAATTCTTTTAATCGAGTACACAAATCAATCTATTAATTAAATTTTTATGAAAAGAAATTTTTACATGACTTTGCTTGCTTTCATTGCTTTTATCGCAATCAATGCGCAAGAAGTAACCTATGAGGAATATGACCTGGATAACGGGCTTCATGTTATTCTTCATCAGGATAATACAGCTCCTGTTGTAACCACGGCGGTAATGTACCATGTTGGCGGAAAAGACCGTACTGAGGGTCGCACTGGGTTTGCGCACTTTTTTGAGCATCTGTTGTTTGAGGGTACAGAAAATATTGAAACAGGTACCTGGAGGGAAATAGTCTCCTCACGGGGTGGTGCATTTAATGCTAATACATCGCAGGATCGAACCTATTATTACGTGACTTTCCCTTCAAACAACCTGCAGTTAGGTTTGTGGATGGAATCTGAACGCATGTTACACCCTTTAATAGACCAAATGGGGGTAGATACCCAACAAGAGGTCGTTAAAGAGGAAAAAAGACTTAGTTATGACAATTCTCCTTATGGCCAATTATTGCCAGTATTGGGTAAAAGTCTTTTCAAAGTTCATCCTTATAAGGATCCAAATATTGGCTATATGAAAGATTTGGATGCGGCAACGCTGGAGGATGTTATTGCCTACAACAAAAAGTATTATGTTCCCAACAATGCGGTATTAATAGTTGCAGGAGACATAGACATCCCTGAAACTAAAAAAATGGTATCGGACTATTTTGCTGAAATTCCAGCAGGGGAAGATGTAATCAGAAATTATCCAAAAGAGGTCCCAATAAAAGCAGAAGAAAAAGTTACGGCTTATGACGCCAATATTCAAATACCTTTAGTGGGAATAGCCTATAGAATTCCTGGTTTCACAGATAGAGATGCGTATGTCCTAAACATGATATCTACCTATTTGAGTGACGGTAAGAGCTCTAAACTCTATAAAAAAATAGTAGATGAACAAAAACAAGGACTTCAGGTTGGGGCTATAAATCTTGATCAGGAGGATTATGGAATGTATCTGGTCTATGCGATACCTGTTGGCGAGACTTCACTCGATGTACTGGTTAATGAAATGGAAGAAGAAATCTCTAAAGTACGTTCAGAATTGATTTCTGAAAACGACTATCAAAAATTACAGAACAAATTTGAAAATAATTTTGTGAACTCTAATTCAAGTATAGAGGGTATAGCAAATTCATTGGCAAGGAATTATCTGTTGTATGGCGATGCGGAATTAATAAACAAAGAAATTGATATTTACCGCTCAATAACAAGGGAAGAGATACAGGCAGTTACCAATAAATATTTGAATTCTAACCAAAGGGTAATCATACATTATTTACCAAAAGAAAATATTGACAATTGAAAATATGAAAAAATTATATTTTACAATCGCTTTTACATTAGCGGCCATTACCCTTAATGCTCAGGCAGACAGAAGTGTTATGCCCCAACCGGGTCCTGCGCCTGAGATTAATCTGAAGGATCCACAACGTTTTGAGATTACTAACGGCCTTAAAGTTTTGGTTGTTGAGAATCATAAATTACCCAGGGTATCCATACAACTAACCATAGATAATCCCCCTGTTGCCGAAGGTGATAAGGCTGGTGTGTCTATACTTACCGGAAGTTTGTTAGGAAATGGTTCTAAAACAATTTCCAAGGATGACTTTATTGAAGAAGTAGATTTTCTAGGTGCACGAATAAACTTT
>NZ_JBATGR010000195.1:0-11094 GCF_049665975.1 Eudoraea sp. | reverse complement strand
GTGTATATCTCCGGTCTTGTTTTTTCCATTCCGGCCGGGAATAAATTACCCTCTGGAATATCATAAGAACCGTCTTCATTTACTTTTATCCTTAAAATCTTACCTCTAAGATCATTCGTATTACCGGAAGACCTTCGCGCGTCATACTGTTGTTTCCCAGGAATATCATTTAAGGGAGCGTAACCGCTATTTACATATTTTACGTCTTTTTCATCAAATGGAGTGGAATTATCACCTGTGGATAAATGTAAAAGTCCGCCGGGTCCAAATGCGATGGATCCACCGGTATGGCAACATATCTCACGCTGGCTGTCCACATCCAGAATTTTTTGTTCGGAATCCAAGTCAAATACACCGTCTTTAAACTTAAATCTTGACAGTCTGTTTACAGATTCAATACCAGTTGGCGCGTAATAAATATATATCCAATTGTTTTGCGCATAATTTGGATCTTTCTGCAATCCCATAAGACCTTCCTCAGCATTTAAATCGGGCTTAGTCAATGCTTTATGATAAACATCCAGGAAAGCCACTTGTTTTAATTCTTTAGTAGCTGCATTGTAGTGCATTATTTCTCCTCGTCGCTGTCCTACAAGTACATCATTATTAGGCAAAATGGTCATTTCAGTAGGTTCAAAGAACTCACTTCCCCCAACAAGGGATACCTTGGAAAATCTATCAATGTCTGGCGGTATCTGGGAACTTACTTTCGAATAATCAAGTTTTAGATTATCCCCAATGGCGTATTGTATACCCCCTAATAAGTGTTTTAAATATTGTTCATCAACCAAGGATTCCGAAGTATGACCTAGTGCGGTGTAGAATGCCCTGCCCCCATCGTATTCATGGTACCAGCTCATAGGATGGTAATCACCATTAATTCCCCCATCATAGGTAGTTTCATCAATAGTGATAAGTACGTTTATATCCGGATTTATCTTTTTGAAATTGTACATTTCGTCCGTCCTGTGCCAGATAGTATCTGTGAAGAAACTGGTTGCCGCAAAGCTTTGATCCTTAATAATAAAATCTGCTTCCGGAGTACCGGAAGGGTGGCTATGAAAATAGGCGCCAACCAATTTTCCATACCAATTCCAATCATATTCTGTATCTGTAGCAGCATGAACCCCGACAAAACCACCACCGGCCTGAATATAACGTTCAAAACCAGCTTCCTGCTTATGGTCCAAAATATTTCCTGTAGTACTCATAAATATTATTGCTGAGTATTGCTGTAAAGAGTCCTGTTCAAAAATGGCGGCATTTTTAGTGGTATCTACTTCAAAATTATTCTGAGCTCCAAGTTTTTGTATAGCAGCTATTCCATCAGGTATGGAGGCGTGTTTGAATCCCATAGTTTTTGAGAATACCAATACCTTAGGATTGCCTTCTCTTTTTTTGGAGGTACAGGCCATAAATAAAAGGCAACAGAAAGACATTGCCAGAAGAAAAATATTTTTCATTAGTTTTAGATAATACGTTTGATTTAAAAGATAGAAGCTTTAAATATAAGGATAGTATTTGTTATTTTCTTATCAGAAAATATTCATTAATGCAAAATTCGAAAAATTCATGTCAAATCTCAGGTCATCACCAGAATTGTATTTTAAGAATCCTGAAGAATGGAGACAGTGGCTTTCAGTTAATTACGCTATTTCTAAAGGCGTGCACCTGATTTTTTATAAAGTTGAAATGAAAGTGCCTAGTATGAGGTGGCAAGAGGCAGTAGAGGTTGCCCTTTGCTATGGCTGGATTGATAGTACCGTAAAGAGCCTGGGCAATGGTAAAAGAAAGCAGTATTTCTGTCCTCGAAATCCAAAAAGCGTTTGGAGTAAACTCAATAAAACAAAAATTCAGGAACTTATAGAAAATGGATTAATGCATCAAAGCGGTTTAGAAAAAATTGAACTTGCCAAAAGTAATGGATCGTGGAATGAACTGGATAATGTGGAAAATGGTATTATACCTCAGGACTTGCAACAGGCTTTTGATAAAAACACAATTGCATTCCAAAATTTTCAAGGTTTTAGCAAGACCTATCAGAAAAGTTATTTGTATTGGTTAAATCAAGCCAAAAGAGATGTAACACGGGCTAAACGAATAGATCAAATCATTGAATTATGCGCTGAGAATATTAAATCTAGATAACTATTGTTCGAACAGAAACGAAACCGATAAATTATACTAGACATAGCTTTGTGCTACTTTGACATTATAATTGCGGGTAACGCTAAATTAGTTATATACAGTTATTGTATTTTTAAATGAAATTGAATTAAATAAAAAATGACAAATCATGAAAAAAATTCTTATTGTAATCTCCTTCTCCATTTTTATTTCATGTAATCAGTCACAAGATAAAATAAGTGAGACGGCTATTTTAATCTCCAATGTTACGGTCATTGATGTAACCACTGGAGAACTTTTCCCTGACATGCAAATGGTTATCGACTCAGGGAAGATTAAGAAAATTGTAAAGAGTATAGAAAATAAAGAGATTTATAAAAACATAATTGATGGGCAGGGGAAATATGCCTTACCTGGCCTGGCCGAAATGCATGCTCATATTCCTTCGCCGCCCACGTCTAAAGAACGAACGGAAGAAACCCTTTTTCTGTATCTCTCCAACGGAATCACCACTATAAGGGGCATGTTAGGTCATCCATCTCATTTAGAGTTGCGAAAAGCGGCAGAAAAAGGAGAACTGTTAAGTCCGAGAATATTTACTTCAAGTCCTTCCTTAAATGGAAATTCGGTTACCTCAACCCAAGAAGCCAGGGAGAAAGTAATATCTTATAAAAATGATAGATATGATTTTTTAAAAATTCATCCTGGAATTAAGCGCGATGTCTTTGACGAATTAGTTAAAACTGCTAATGAATCAGGGATTACATTTTCCGGACATGTGCCAGTTGATGTTGGTATTAAACACGCCCTGGAGAGCAGATATGCCTCCATAGATCATGTAGATGGCTTTTTAGAAGGTTTGGTGCCCAGGTCAGAAAATATTAATCCAAATAACAATGGGTTTTTTGGTTACAATTTCACGAAAATCGCCGATACTTCCAGGATAGACGAACTTGTTAAACTTTCAAAAAATAATAAAGTCTGGATAGTACCTACTCAAAGCCTTTTTGAAAGATGGTTTGCACCGGTAGATGGGGAGCTTCTTCTTCAGCAATCCGAGATGAAATACATGCCCTCTTCAACGCTCTCAGAATGGAGAAAACGTAAAGAAGCATCAACTGGCCAGGATACAAATTTCGATAAAACTCAATGGGAGACTTTTATAGACATAAGAAGAAAATTAATATATGCCCTGAATAAAACCGGGCATGGCCTGCTTTTGGGTTCAGATGCCCCGCAATTATTTAATGTTCCCGGATTTTCAATCCATCACGAAATGGAGGGATTGTTGAAGTCGGGGTTATCTCCGCTTGAAATAATTCAAACCGGAACAGTTAACCCAGCTATCTTCTTTGATATGGAAACTGTTTTCGGTCAACTAAAGGAAGGAATGACGGCAGATATTCTCCTGGTTAATTCTAATCCCATTGAAGACATTCATGCCTTAAAAGACTTGTCTGGCGTAATGGTCAGAGGGAAATGGATAAGCAAAGCCGATATAGATCAAAAACTTCAACAAATAGCAAAAAATGCTTCTGCTAACTAGTTATACTATTATTTAAAGGACGTATTAGTAGATTTAATGTTATTTTTGTCTTAAGCCTTTACTTAATATTAAGCCAGCGTGCAATCGTTATTAATATCTACAGAGGTAGCAGGCATAATTACAATGTCCAAATTACCCAAAGAACATCAATTTATAGACCTTTCAGACTATGGCAGGCCTATTGCACGCGTCATAGCAAATTCTTTAAAAAATACTGCCTTTACGCCGATCCATCTAACTATCGGATTTGTAATTTCGGGTCTTCTTGCTATCTTATGTATTCTTAATCATTATTACTGGGCCGCTGCTTTCTTTCTAATATTAAAATCAATTTTAGATGCCGCGGATGGAGAATTAGCCCGTGTTAAAAACCAGCCCTCTTATACGGGGAGGTATTTAGATTCTGTTTCAGACATTATTCTTAATCTAATGATCCTGATTACCATTTGGTATGTTACTGACGGATCAATAGCTTATACCATCCTTGCTTTTATCGGACTCCAATTACAGGGAACGCTTTATAATTACTATTATGTAATTCTGAGGAATAAATACAATGGTGATACTACCAGCCGGGTCTTTGAACGCAAAGCACCAAAAGCCATGAACGGAGAGAAACAGCAAACGGTTAATTTCCTTTTTGGACTATACAACATCTTATATGGACTATTTGATAGGATAATTTATGTAATGGACAGAAAGGCCGTAGCAAGTCAAAATCTTCCCAATTGGTTTATGACAGCCGTCTCTGCATTTGGACTAGGATTTCAACTTTTAATAATAGGTATAATGCTTATGTGTAATCTCGATTCCTATATAATTCCGTTTTTTATTGGTTATTCCCTATTCATTTTTTTATTTATTGCGATTCGAAGGATGCTAAATCGTTAAATATCTTTATTTTCAACACTCAATCTTCATTAATATAACCGGAAATGAAAAAGCTGTTTATCCTATTGTTTTTACTATTAAGTACCGGAATGGAAGGTCAATCAATATTGATTCCTGATAGGGTATTTGATGGAGAAGCTTTGTTTACTAATTGGATAGTCGTTGTGGACGGCAATCATATTGATTACACCGGCCCTCTTGATAAATGTCCGATAAAAACTATCAAAGATACCATTTGGCTAAAGGGGATGACACTTTTACCAGGAATTATAGAGGGTCATTCTCATCTTTTGCTCCATCCATATAATGAAACCAGTTGGAATGACCAGGTACTTAAAGAATCTCCGGCAGAACGGGCAATCCGAGGCGTAGTTTATGCCAGGAGATCTCTATTGGCCGGAATTACAACAATGCGGGATCTTGGTGCGGAGGGAGCAGGATATACCGATGTTTATCTAAAAAAGACCATTGATGAAGGTATTGTTCCCGGACCCCGATTATTAGTAGCCGGACCAGCAATTGTAGCGACCGGAGCTTATGGTCCAAAAGGTTTTCATGACGGAGTAACCGTACCTCTTGGAGCAGAAACTGTAAGTGGCATTGATGAGGCCATTCGAACGGTACGCAGGCAGATTGGCAATGGATCTGACTTTATTAAAGTATATGCAGATTACAGATGGATATCTGGCGAGCCAGCCCAACCTACCTTTTTGCAGAATGAAATTGAAGTTATGGTAGCTACCGCTAAAAGTGCAGGAAGTTATGTAGTAGCTCATGCGAGTACTCCGGAGGGAATACGCAGGGCAGTTCTTGCAGGAGTAGAAACGATAGAACACGGGGATTTGGGAACCATTAAGGAGTTTAATTTAATGAAGGAAAACAAGGTTGCCTTTTGTCCTACACTTGCCGCAGGGGAAGCTGTTGAGCAATATAGTGGTTGGATAAAAGGCAAAGGCCCTGTGCCCAAAAGAATTATTCAAAAAAAGGCTTCATTTGAAGAAGCATTACAGTCAGGGGTTGAAATTATTTTTGGGGGCGATGTAGGTGTTTTTAGCCATGGTGAAAATTATCGGGAAATGGAATTAATGGTGGAATACGGTATGAAACCATTAGCTGTGTTACAATCTGCAACTTCAATCAATGCGAGAGTGTTTCACCTTGATGAACTTGGTCAAATAAGAAAAGGATTTTTGGCAGATATCATAGCTGTTCAAGGTGACCCTACCATGGATATTTCAGTACTAAAAGCAGTGAAATTTGTAATGAAAGATGGAGAAATCTACCTGGGAGACAATTAGGACCGAAAAATTGATGCAAATTTTACAATTTAAATAAGGTTTGAAAACTAACATTTGTATTTTCTTCTTATAAAAATTTCGAATTAATAAATGGGTCTTTGCCGTTAACAAGCTTTTAAGATTTATAGTTCAACTTTTTGGTATATTTAGCATCTAAATAAAAGTATCCTTATTTAATGCAAAAATGGCCATTCTTTCCAGCCCGAATTAATGCTCATTCTTCTTTATTTATCAGGGTAATAACTACTTAAACATCAATCTTAAAACCATGGAATACATGAAAAAACTGATCTTAATGCTGGCAATCGCAATGATATGGGGTTGCAAGCAAGAAAAAACGGAAGTAAAACCAAGCATTGCAGAAACTCTGGAGACTTACACCATAGAGCAAATGATGGACAATGAGAGCGTGTTTGGGGGAAGTTTTTCTCCGGATAAATCAAAATTATTGGTATCCAGTAACCGCTCGGGTATTTATAACATGTATACTGTTGCTTCGTCTGGAGGTGATTTTATTCCGGTAACAGCTTCAGATAGTTCCTCCGTTTTCTCAATTTCCTATTTCCCTGAAGATGAGCGTATGTTATTCCGTATGGATAACAATGGGGATGAAATTTATCATATCTTTTTAAGAGACGAAGAGGGAGCACAAAAAGATCTTACTCCTTTTGAAGGTGCCAGAACGGTTTTCTACGGGTGGGCCAGGGACGACAAAAGCTTTTACTTTACTTCTAACAAAAGAGATAAGAGGTATATGGATTTGTATGAGATGGATTTAGAGAATTTTACACCTACCCTGCTCTACCAAAATGATGAAGGATATAACGTTGGCGGAATCTCACATGATAAACAATACCTGCCATTAATCAAATCTATTAACACAAATGACAGTGATTTATTCCTTTATGGTTTTAAAGATAAGTCTACAACAAAAATAAATGTAAATCAAAGCGCTAATAGTAGTGAAGACTTTTCCATAGACGGTTCCTCTCTATATTATACCACAGACGATGGTGCTGAATTTGCTTACCTCATGAAATATAATATTGCCGATGGCACTCGTGAAAAAGTTATGGAACGCGATTGGGATATTGCTGGTAGTTATTTTACCGAAAATGGAAAATATCAGGTGACTTATATAAATGAAGATGCCAAAAATGTTATTGAAGTAAAAGATATGGCTTCGGGTGAAAATATTGAACTTCCCAAATTTGATAATACAAGTATTACTAATGTGGGTTTTTCAGATGATGAAAAAACCATGAGGTTTTATGCTGGTGGTTCAAATACTCCATCTAATTTATTTGTATATGATTTGGAAACCAAGCAGCAGAATCAAATTACAAACGTTTTAAATCAGGAAATAAAAGGTGAGCATCTGGTCACTGCAGAAGTTGTACGCTTTAATTCTTTTGATGGTCTTGAAATACCAGCTATTTATTACAAACCCCATCAGGCTAGTGCTGAAAACAAGGTACCTGCCCTGGTTTGGGTTCACGGTGGCCCCGGAGGACAATCGAGACAAAATTTTAGTTCATTAATACAATATATGGTAAACCATGGCTATGCTGTCCTGGCGGTAAACAATCGAGGAAGTAGCGGTTATGGCAAGACTTTTTATCAGATGGATGACTTAAATCATGGGGATAAAGATCTAAAAGATTGTGTAGAAGGAAAAAATTGGCTCACGCAACAAGGCGAAATTGATGCAGAAAAGATTGGTATTATAGGCGGCTCATATGGAGGCTATATGACCATGGCTGCCCTTACTTATACCCCTGAAGAATTTGCTGTAGGAGTAAATTTATTTGGGGTTACCAACTGGATTAGAACCCTTAGAAGTATTCCACCTTGGTGGGAATCGTTTAAAGATGCGCTGTATAAAGAATTGGGAGATCCAAATAGCGCAGACTCTGTTCGTCTTAAAAGAATATCCCCTTTATTCCATACTGATAAGGTAACTAAACCATTAATTGTCCTGCAAGGCGCACAGGATCCCAGGGTTTTACAGGCAGAATCTGATGAGATTGTTGCCGGGGTTAGAAAAAATGGGGTTCCAGTGGAATATGTTTTATTTGAAGACGAAGGTCATGGTTTTGTTAAAAAGGAAAATCAAATCGAAGCTTATAGTAAAGTCCTCGAATTTTTGGATGTATATCTAAAGCAGGACAAAGGCACCCCTATTAAGGACGGTGAATCTATGGAAATGAATTCTGATTCTTAAGTCTAAGCAAAATCTAAATTTATTGATTTTAGATAGTTAAATTGAAACTAGAAGCTCGCTTGAATTGACTTATGACAAACAAGCGAGCTTGTAATTTTATGCTTTTTTAAAAGGTGTTCCCTTATGAGAAAATTACTAGCCATTCTTATATTACTTATTGCTACAAATAATCATGCTCAGGAAACAGGAGAAGATAAATTAGGCGCATGGTACATGTACTTTGGGACCAATAAAGTTTCCGAGCGATTTAGCATTCATACCGAAGCTCAATTCAGATATTATGAAACCACAAATAATTTCAATCAATTACTGCTCAGAACTGGTCTGAATTACCATATTAGTTCTGAGGCTATTGCTACCATTGGTTATGGATACATTGAAACCAACACTAGTTTTGAAGATATTCCTAACGAAAATAAGTTGCTGGAAAACAGAATTTTTGAGCAATTTATCCTCAAAAATAAAGTTTGGGAATTACTTTTTGAACATCGTTTTCGTTTTGAACAGCGTTTTTTGAATTCAGGAACGTCTTCTGACACCCAACATAGAGCTCGGTATAGATTACAAATCACACTTCCACTTACCAATACCTTTTTCCTTAACTTCTATGATGAGATATTTTTGAATCTTCAGGATGAAATTTTTGGTCAGAACAGACTGTATGCGGCCCTTGGTGTCAATATTCTTGAAAATTTAAGTGTACAAGCCGGATATTTGAAAAACCATTTTAATACTGCTAATTACGATCGATTGCAGTTAGCCGTTTTTTACAACCCGGATTTACGCCGAAAAAAGAGTGAAGTAAAATAACTTATTCTTACCTAAGCCATTATAGCATAGTTAACTTCCAAAAATATAATCAACTTGTGGTTAGGGATTATCAATAATTTGGGTTTAAGACATAAACGAAAGAATATTCAAATTGTTTAACCTTAAAGACTTATCGCTATTTTTTACCTAAAACAATCTAATAATTTCAATTTCTATCTGTAAGAAAGTTTAGTACCTTTCATTCGACTATCAAATAATAAAAAAGCAATATGAGCCTACAAAAAGTGCTATTTCATAATAAGTCGGGCCAAAAATTAGTGGGAAGACTAGAGTTACCTGCAAATCAACTACCACATAATTACGTGTTATTTGCACATTGTTTTACTTGTAATAAAAACCTGTTAGCCATTAAAAATATTAGTAAATCACTTTCTTCCAGTGGTTTTGGTGTTTTACGTTTTGATTTCACTGGTCTGGGCGAGAGCGAGGGAGATTTTGCAGACACTAATTTTTCGGGGAACGTTGAAGATTTGATAGCTGCAGCAGAATATCTGAGGAACACTCACAAAGCACCAACCCTTTTAATAGGACATTCTCTAGGGGGAGCAGCGGTACTCCTGGCAGCATCAGAAATAATATCGATAAAAGCTATAGCAACGATTGCTGCCCCTTCTAATCCTGTGCATGTAAAACGTTTACTTAAGAGTAATATCGAGGAAATAAACTTAAACGGAAAGGCCCTAGTTAATATAGGCGGGCGCGATTTTACCATTAAAAAACAATTTCTAGAAGATTTAGAAAAAAGAACTTTACTACATATAGTCAAAGAATTACGCAAACCAATTTTGATAATGCATTCTCCACAAGATCAAACTGTGGCTATAAAAAATGCAGAAGAAATTTATATGGCGGCACATCACCCAAAGAGCTTTGTTTCTTTGGATGGAGCTGACCACCTCCTTTCAGATAAAAAAGATTCTACCTATGCAGGCAAAGTAATTTCGGGTTGGGCACAACGTTATCTCGAAATTCCACAGGATAAGAATATAAATTCCGCTCACCAGGTGGTAGCGAGCCTGGATGCCGATGAAGGATTTTTAACTTCAATGAAAGTAGGGAATCATTATATGATAGCTGATGAACCGGAAGAATTTGGTGGTAATGATTTTGGACCTTCACCATATGAGATGGTTTCTGCAGGTTTGTCTGCTTGTACAGCCATGACTATTCAGATGTATGTAAAACGTAAAGGCTGGGACCTCAAAAATGTGGAAGTGCACACCTCATACAGCAAATCACATGCAGAGGACTGCCTGGATTGTGAATCACCCGGAGCAAAAATAGATACTTTTCATAGGGAACTTAGACTAACTGGTAATATTGATGAGAAACAGACTCAACGTATCCTGGAAATAGCAAATAAATGCCCGGTGCACAAAACCCTGCATAGTGAAACACAGGTGATTACTAAAATAATTGACAAATCATAAACGATCCCTTTTTAAATATTTGTCATAAAAAATTGAAGTACAATTTATAAGCAGAAGGGTAGTTAAAAGTCTTAAGCACCTTGAAGAATCAATTTTTAGTGAAATGAACTTTAATATGCAAATTGGTACGGGGTATTGTTCAAATCATTATATGTATTGTTTTGACTTACCAGTGAATATTCCGTAACTTTCGTAAGTAACATAAAACAATAAACAAATGAAGAAAATACGTATACTCGCACTAAGTATGATTCTTGTACTGGCATATAATTGCAAAGATGGTAAAAAGACAGAAAAAGAGGATGATGCTGCTACGGACGAGCAGGCAGAAAAAATGGTAGAGGAAGTGAATGTAGAGGTTATAAGATTTTCTATGGAACCTAAGAGTGACAGTAATGTTCAGGGTGAAGTGGTCTTTACAGAAGAAAACGGAATGGTAATGATGAAAGCCACATTAAGTGGACTTACCCCTGGAGAACACGCCATTCATATTCACGAAAATGCAGATTGTTCTTCTGATGATGGCAAGTCTGCCGGAGGGCATTGGAACCCTACCCATGAGCCACATGGAAAATGGGGTATGGCTGAGGGATTCCATAAAGGTGATATCGGTAATTTTACGGCAGATACAGATGGTAATGCCTTTGTTGAATTTAGTACAGATCAGTGGTGTATAGGCTGCGAAGATGAAAATATGAACATTTTGGGCAAAGCTGTAATTGTACATCAGGGAGTTGATGATTTTAC
>NZ_JBATGR010000194.1:0-1727 GCF_049665975.1 Eudoraea sp. | reverse complement strand
ATTTTTATGCAGTAAAGAAAATTATCTATGTTCTTTCTAACAAATGAATTTTAGCATAGATATAAAAGTATGCTTTCAAAAGTTTATGGTAGTGCCGTTTTTGGAGTAGAAGCAACCACCATAGCTGTAGAAGTCAATGTGGATAGGGGAATAGGGTATCATTTAGTTGGTCTGCCCGATAATGCCATCCGCGAAAGTAATTTCAGAATTGCAGCAGCTTTACTCAATAATGGCTATAAAATTCCGGGGAAAAAAATCACTATCAATATGGCCCCGGCCGATTTAAGAAAAGAGGGCTCGGCTTATGATCTCACCCTTGCTCTTGGTATCCTTTCGGCTTCGGGCCAAATTGTGGCAGAGGAATTAGAGCGATTTATAATTATGGGTGAAGTTTCTCTAGACGGTAGCCTTCAACCTATTAAAGGTGCATTGCCTATTGCCTTAAAAGCGAAGGAAGAGGGATTTAAAGGGTTTATTCTTCCCAAAGTAAATTCCCGTGAAGCGGCCATTGTGGAAGGTCTGGAAGTATTTGGGGTGGAAAAAATGGTTGAGGTTATTGCATACTTTGATAAGGGTGTTCCTTTAGAACAGACTCATGTGGATATTAGCGCAGCGTTTTATAAAAATCTGGAGTTTCCGGAGCATGATTTCTCAGACGTAAAAGGACAGGAAAGCATAAAACGTTGCATGGAGATTGCAGCCGCAGGGGGGCATAATATTATTTTGATTGGTCCGCCCGGAGCAGGAAAAACGATGCTGGCTAAGCGATTACCTTCAATATTACCTCCAATGACCTTACAGGAAGCTTTGGAAACCACCAAAATACATAGCGTGGTGGGAAAGATTAAGAACATGGGTTTAATTTGCCAGCGTCCGTTCAGAAGTCCGCACCATACCATATCGGACGTCGCCCTCGTCGGAGGCGGGGCCTATCCACAACCGGGAGAGATCTCCTTGTCGCATAATGGGGTGTTGTTCTTGGATGAATTACCTGAATTTAAACGGGGTGTATTGGAGGTAATGAGACAGCCTTTGGAAGACAGAGAAGTAACTATTTCAAGGGCCCGGTTTACGGTTACCTATCCCAGCAGTTTTATGCTGGTGGCGAGTATGAATCCCAGTCCCTCCGGTTATTTCAATGATCCGGATGCACCGGTTACGTCCTCTCCCATGGAAATGCAACGCTATTTAGGGAAGATTTCAGGGCCTTTACTGGATCGCATAGACATTCATATAGAAGTTACCCCGGTTCCTTTTGAGAAGCTATCAGAAGACCGCAAAGGGGAGGGGAGTATCGCTATTCGAAAAAGGGTTACTGAAGCGCGTGAGATTCAGACAGAACGTTTTGATGGATTGGAAACAGTACATTATAACGCCCAGATGAATACCAAGCAGATCAGGGAACATTGCAGCTTAGATTCCGCATCTCTTAGTCTATTAAAAAGTGCTATGGAACGGCTTAACCTGTCGGCAAGGGCCTATGACCGGATTTTAAAAGTGGCGAGGACCATTGCGGATCTGGAGGCTGCCAAAAATATTATTGGGCACCACATAGGAGAGGCTATTCAATACAGGAGTTTGGATAGGGAAGGATGGTTGGGGTAGTAAAAGTATGAGGGACGATATAATAAGTAAGTAAGCTGATAAGACACGAGCGTGACGCTCGCGCTAACCGGGGGATAGGGAAGGATGGTTGCGGTAGTAAAAGTACGAGGGACGATATAAGA
>NZ_JBATGR010000193.1:0-2026 GCF_049665975.1 Eudoraea sp. | reverse complement strand
AATGGGGTCCGAGCACCCACACCACGAATAGTTATGCGGTTTGTGTTTAATGCGCCTGAAAGCAGATAAACTCCGGAGATTTGATTAATTGAGGAGGCAACATCTATTGGACTGTAATTTTGAAAGGCCTTTTCCCGAATAATCGTCGATGGGGTAATTCCAAGAATTTTATTGGTTTTACTTGGGTTATAAATAATAACTTCCTCAAGATAGGTAATTGAATCCTTTTCCAATTCTTGTGTATACCCATAGAAATAATTGTAAAGAAGAATGAAAAATAAAATGTAGAGCTTCATTAATTAATATTCAGTGCAAAAATAAGTATAATAGATATGCTAATGGGATTGGTCAAATTTATATATTAAAAGACACTTTGCAAGTTGGATTAAACATTCACTATTTTTGAAATTAAATTAAATTGATTTGAAAATAGTTTCATACAATGTAAATGGTATAAGGGCAGCCCTGAACAAAGGTTTTCTTGAATGGCTCAAACAGGTAGATCCCGATGTGATTTGTCTTCAGGAAATAAAAGCAATGAAAGAGCAGCTAGATATTAGTGTTTTTGAAAAGAACGGATACTTTCATAATCATTGGTTTAGTGCACAAAAAAAAGGATATAGCGGAGTTGCTATTTTGTCTAAAAAGCAACCCAACCATGTCGAATATGGAACCGGAATAGATTATATGGATTTTGAAGGCAGGAACCTTCGGGCAGATTTTGACGGACTATCTGTTATGAGCATGTATCTTCCTTCAGGAACCAATCTGGCCAGATTGGATCTTAAGTTGAAATATATGGCAGATCTGCAGACCTATATAAATAAAATCAAAACGAAACACCCTAACCTTATTATTTGCGGGGATTACAATATTTGTCATCGGGCAATTGACATCCACGATCCGGTGAGAAATAAAAATGTATCAGGGTTTTTACCGGTTGAACGGGAATGGATAAGCAATTTTATTGATAGTGGGTTTATAGACAGCTTTCGATTTTTTAACAAAGAACCACATCATTATACCTGGTGGAGTTATAGGGCAAATGCCCGTAATAATAACAAAGGTTGGCGTCTGGATTATGGTATGGTTAGTCGTTCTCTTGAGGACAGACTCAAACGTTCTGTTATACTTTCAGAAGCAAAACACAGTGATCATTGCCCAATTCTGATTGAATTACATGAATAATTAAAGTACTCTTAATGAAATGTAAACATGGGAATTGCTAAATTTGTCTGGTCAAAAAAGAATAGTGTTTGCTTATGATATATAAAAAATTACCTCACACGGATTTAGAAGTCAGTAAGATTTGTTTGGGTACAATGACCTGGGGTCGTCAGAATTCGGAGGAGGAAGGACATCAGCAAATGGATTATGCAGTTGATATGGGAATAAACTTTTTTGACACTGCTGAACTTTACCCTATTCCGGCTCATCCAGACAGATATGCCGATACAGAGAAAATAATTGGCAGCTGGTTTAAGAAAACAGGAAATAGAGACAAAATTATTCTAGGGACCAAGATAGCGGGTAAAGCCGATTTCGCCAAGTTTATTAGATCATCCGGTTTTAGAAAGGAAGGCTTAATTGAAGCCGTTGAAGGAAGTCTGGAACGACTCCAAACAGACTATATAGATTTATATCAATTGCATTGGCCGGAGCGTTCTACCAACTATTTTGGGAAAAGAATTTATAAACATGATCTGACAGATCATTGGCAGGATAATATTCACCAGGTATTGGAGACTCTCAGTGATCTGGTTAGTGAAGGTAAAATTAGACATGTAGGACTTTCAAATGAAACCCCATGGGGAACAATGCGTTTTTTGGAAGAAAGTAAAGTACACGCCAACTTACCCAGAATGATTACCATACAAAACCCCTATAATTTATTGAACCGCCAGTTTGAAGTGGGGCTTTCAGAAATTTCAATACGGGAAAATATAGGCCTCTTAGCTTATTCTCCTTTGGGATTTGGAGTTCTTAGTGGAAAGTATATGGGCGGTATGAAGCCTGCAAACGCCAG
>NZ_JBATGR010000192.1:0-11604 GCF_049665975.1 Eudoraea sp. | reverse complement strand
TCACAGAATGGCCATGGCATTTGCCCCACTGGCTCTAAAAACCGCAATAACCATTAACGATGCTGAGGTAGTTTCCAAATCGTACCCGGATTTTTGGAAAGATCTGGAACAACTGGGATTTAATATTAAAGACCTATAAAGTTATTTAATACAACTTTGACTTGACAAGCCCTACTTCAGGATTGTATATTTGCAGCCGCCTAAAAGGCGAACTAAAATTCACATATGAAATTATCACACTTTAGTTTTGAATTGCCAAAAGAACTGATGGCAGAATATCCGGCAGAGCACAGAGACGAATCCAAATTAATGGTCGTTCATAAGGATACCGGTAAAATTGAACATAAAATGTTCAAGGACCTTATTAATTATTTTGATGAAGGAGATGTAATGGTTATTAATAACACCAAAGTATTTCCAGCGAGGTTATATGGCAACAAAGAAAAGACAGGAGCCAGAATAGAAGTGTTTTTGCTGCGTGAGCTGAATGAAGAACAAAGATTGTGGGATGTTTTGGTCGATCCTGCCAGAAAGATTAGAATTGGTAATAAACTTTACTTTGGAGATGATGAGAATTTGGTGGCCGAGGTTATTGATAATACTACTTCAAGGGGAAGAACTCTTCGCTTTCTTTATGACGGGTCTTATACCGACTTTAGAAGAAAATTAAGAGAACTTGGAGAGACACCTCTTCCAAAGTATATTAAAAGAGAAGTGGAGGCTGAAGATGAGTCCCGGTATCAAACGATTTATGCAAAGCACGAAGGTGCTGTAGCGGCACCAACAGCCGGATTACATTTTTCTAGGCATTTATTAAAGCGACTCGAAATTAAAGGTATTGAATTTGCGGAGCTTACGCTTCATGTAGGTCTGGGTACTTTTAACCCGGTAGAAGTAGAAGACCTTTCCAAACATAAAATGGATAGTGAAGAATTGGTGATTGATGAGAAAGCCACAGAGATTGTAAATTCAGCTAAAATTAGGAAACAAAGAATTTGTGCTGTTGGAACAACCGCTATGAGAGGCCTGGAAAGTGCGGTGTCGTCAGAACACACACTGAATACCTATGATGGCTGGACCAATAAATTTGTATTTCCTCCTTATGATTTTAGCATTGCCAATGCCATGGTAACTAACTTTCATCTGCCAAAATCTACCCTTTTAATGATGGTTTCGGCATTTATGGGTCATGATCTTATGAAAAGAGCCTACAAAGAAGCAATAATTGAAGGATATAGATTTTACTCATACGGTGACGCCATGCTCATCATATAAAGTATGTGTTATTTAAATAAGGAATCCTGCCATTACCTGTTTTCTAATAGGTACGGCAGGATTTTTTTTACTTAAGCAATGGTTTCAAAGAAAAAAGATATTCGGGCCCTTACCAAGGAGCAACTTCGTGAGTTTTTTGAAAGTCATGGGGAGAAGCCATTCCGTGGAAATCAGGTGTATGAATGGTTGTGGCAGAAATCCGCACATTCTTTCGATACAATGACCAATCTATCCAAAGAAACACGTAAAAAATTGGAAGAATATTTTGTAATTAATCATATTAAAGTAGATCAATTACAAAAGAGTTCTGATGGTACAATAAAGAATGCTGTCCGATTGCACGATGGACTGGTGGTAGAATCAGTGCTTATCCCAACCAAAGAAAGAACCACAGCTTGTGTATCCAGTCAGGTGGGCTGTAGTCTGGATTGCAAATTTTGCGCCACGGCAAAATTAAAGAAAATGCGCAACCTTAATCCGGACGAGATATATGATCAGGTGGTTGTAATAAATAATGAAAGTGAGCTCTATTTTAATAGGCCTTTGAGTAATATTGTTTTTATGGGAATGGGTGAACCGCTGATGAATTACAATAATGTTTTAAAGGCAATAGACAAGATAACATCTGCCGAAGGTCTTGGGATGTCTCCAAAAAGAATTACAGTTTCTACCTCGGGTGTTCCAAAAATGATCAGGAAACTTGCCGATGAAGAAGTCAAATTTAAACTTGCGGTTTCTCTTCATTCAGCAATAGATGAAGTACGTACATCTATTATGCCCTTCAATGCAACCTTTAATCTTAAGGATCTGCGAGATTCTTTGATCTATTGGTATTCAAAAACAAAAAGCAGGATTACATACGAGTATATAGTGTGGGAAGGTATTAATGATAAGGATAAGGATATAAGGGCTTTAATAGCGTTTTGCAGATTTGCGCCTTCAAAGGTAAACCTGATAGAATACAACCCTATTGATGATTCCAACTTTAAACAGGCATCCAATGATGCCATTAATAAATATGTGGAGGCTCTGGAACAAAATGGAATAATAGTCACGGTGCGCCGGTCAAGAGGTAAAGATATTGATGCAGCTTGTGGACAATTGGCTAACAAATCTATATGATTGGGATTACAATTTATTAAAGCACTTTGGCGTCATGACAGGCATGATATTACTATGGCGGACTAGGGATTAGAATGAACTTCTTATTTCTTTAGTCTCGCTTCGTTCCCCTTATTATTTTCCCTAAATTTATCGTTCATCATTGATAAAATAATTTCTATTGAAAATTGTCGCGCAAATAACGGAACCGATCAATGAAGAAATGGAACTTTTTGAAAAAAAGTTTCGTGATTCCATGTCCACCAAAGTCGCTCTTCTTAACAGAATCACCTATTATATAGTAAACCGGAAAGGAAAGCAAATGCGACCAATGTTTGTATTTCTTACCGCAAAGCTCGTTAATAATGGGGAAGTTAATGAAAGGACATATCGTGGGGCATCGGTTATAGAATTAATACACACCGCTTCTTTGGTGCATGATGATGTAGTTGATGATAGTTACAAACGCAGGGGTTTCTTCTCCATAAATGCACTGTGGAAAAATAAAATTGCCGTCTTAGTTGGAGACTATTTGCTTTCAAAAGGAATGTTGCTATCCGTGGAGTATGAAGATTTTGATTTGCTTAAAATAATCTCAATAGCCATACGCGAAATTAGTGAGGGAGAATTACTTCAGATAGATAAAGCCAGAAGACTAGATATTACAGAGGATGTATATTACGAAATAATCAGACAAAAAACAGCAACTCTTATTGCTGCATGTTGCAGTCTGGGGGCATGTTCCGTAAAGCCTGATAGCACAGATGTTGAAACCTTTCGAAAATTTGGAGAGCTTTGCGGGATGGCATTTCAGATAAAGGATGACCTTTTTGACTACGGATCGGAAAAAATTGGAAAACCCACAGGAATTGATATTAAGGAGCAAAAAATGACTCTGCCTTTAATATATGTACTTAATAACAGCACCCCCAAAGAGAAAAAATGGCTTATAAATTCAGTAAAAAATTATAACAAGGATAAGTCACGTGTTAAAGAAGTAATTGCATTTGTAAAAGAAAAGGGAGGTCTTTCTTACGCAGAAACTAAAATGAACGAGTTTAAAAACAAGGCCTTAGAACTTTTAAATACCTACCCGGATTCTGAATATAAAGATGCGCTTGGGCTTATGGTAAGATATGTGGTAGATAGAAAAAAATAACAACTAACCGTCACGCATACAAGTAGTTATAAATTAATTCTAAAAAATGTCAGATTTCGGGCAACGTTTTTGATTTCCAAAACGTCTTTAACTATAGAAGACTAAAATGAATCGCTTGAAAATTATTTCTTTTTACAATAATGAAAAAATGCTGATCAGGAAGGCGATTTCAGGCCATCCTAATGCACAGCGGGCGATTTATGAGAAGTTTGCACCTAAAATGCTGGGAGTATGCAGACAGTACATTAAGGACCTGCATTATGCAGAAGATGTAATGATCAATGGTTTTGTGAAAGTATTTAAAAGTTTGAATTCATTTAGGCATGAAGGAAGTTTTGAAGGCTGGATCAGAAAAATCATGGTTAGAGAAGCCATTTCTTATCTCAGAAAAAAACAATTTGTGGTCTTTGATGATGAGGTCTATGAGTATAACACTCCAAACCAAATTACGATCACTTCCTCAATGGATATTGAATATATTCAGCGGTTAATTGACAACTTGCCTGAAGGTTATAAAATGGTTTTTGTGCTATATGCGATAGAAGGGTATAAACATTCAGAGATTGCAGAAATGCTGGATATTTCGGAAAGTACATCCAAATCCCAGTTGTTTAAAGCCAGGAGATTATTACAGGATAAATTAAAAGAACAAAGTATACTAGGTTATGGAACCCACTAAATTTGAAAATCATATTAAAGAAACCTTAAAGGGAAGTGAAATTAAACCTTCAGGGGATGCTTGGAATAGGATTAAAGGACAGATCAAGAATGATTATAAGCCGCAAACCGGATATTTCAGGTATGGAATTGCAGCAGGTTTTATTGGAATATTGATACTTTCAGTACTCTTCTTTACAACAGATGATGAGAATTTAAATCATGAGGTTCAAATTGCTACTAAACCTTTAATTCCTTTTGTTGAAAAAGAAAAAGAAGAACTTTTGAAAGCCACTGTCCCCGGGCAGGAAACCATAATTACAGCAGTTGAGGAACCATATGAAGTGGAGGAAGAACAGTCGAGTATATTTCCACAAAAGGAACCAAAAAGAGAATTGGTTACATCGGAAGAGACTAAACTGGCAAATGCTGAAGAACTCCAAAATAATGCATCGGAAGTTTCAAATGAGCAAATTGACACTAAAATAGCGGAGGTATTGGCCATAGTGAATGCACTTGAAGTAAATGACAAAGAGCTTACAGATATGGAAGTAGATTCCCTCCTAAGACAAGCACAAAAGCAAATTTTGACACAAAAACTATTAAATTCTGATAACACAGTTAATCCGTCTGCATTGCTTTCACAAGTGGAAGAGGAGTTGGATCAGTCATTCCGGGATCAGATTTTCAAGAAACTAAAGTCTGGTTATAATAAAGTGAGAACTGCTGTTGCGGTTCGTAATGATTAGTCTTTAGCACGCATTTTTATATAATTTCTTCAATTGAGTTTGAGGAAGCAGTAAGGAGTTTATTCATCAATCAAAAATCAAAAATCAAAATGAAAACAATCAGTACCTATTTCGTAGTAGTTATAATGTGTTTTATTTCTAATGCATTAGTGGCACAAGACAATTATAAAGAAAAGATAAACGATCTTAAAGAACAAAAAGAAAAGATTACACTTGAGGAAAAAGAAGCCTTAAAGGTAGAAGTGGAGTCTATTAATAAACGATTGGAAAAAAGTGAAATTACCACCGACGAAGCGAATAAACTCAAAGACGAAGCTGCCCGAAAGCGAGCATTAAATATTGAAAACAGACTGACAATAATAGATAACAAAATTGCTTTACTGGAGCGTAATAAGGGTGAGGTGTTAGATATTGAAGAGGATGATAATTCCTGGGATGACAACGAGGGTGTTACCATAAGAATCGACGGCGATGAATGGGAAATAACAGATAATAAGTATGGTTGGTCAAAATATGGCCGTCGAACATATTCAGACTTTATTGTTGCTTTTGGTTTAAACAATGCAATAATCGAAGGCCAGTCTCTTAATGATACCCCCTATAAGGTTGGCGGAAGTAGATTTTTTGAAATGGGATGGGCATGGAGAACTAGAGTTTTTAATAAATCTAATGCTGTTAGGTTTCATTATGGGTTTTCTTTTCAATTCAATGGATTAAAATCGAAAGACAACCTCTATTATGTTGTTAATGACGAGGGAGAAACAGTACAAGAGGAGTTTCCGTTTAATCTCAGCAAGTCTAAATTAAAATTGGAAAACCTGGTATTTCCCATTCATTTTGAATTTGGCCCCTCCAGAACAAGGATTTCCGGTAACGACGTAAGATATTCCTTAAGACATCAATTTAGAATAGGTTTGGGAGGATATGGAGGTTTTAATATGGGGACTCGCCAAAAACTTAAATACAATGAAAGCGGATCGAATCAAAAGTTAAAAATAAAAGGCGGTTTAAACAGTAACCCATTCATCTATGGCCTAAGTGCCTACATGGGAGTGGATTGTTTTCTGCTTTATGTTAAGTACGACCTAAATCCTATTTTCAAGAGTCCATCAGTTGAACAAAGAAATATTTCGATGGGACTACGATTTGATATTTAAAAATTAAAAACTCGGAATACTGTCGCATTTGGATTTCATCTTAATTGAAATTATAATGTGACAGGTTTCTTTTGTAGTAACTATCAATTATTTTTCAAATACAGCTTGCATGTCTTTTGTAAATTCCTCTTTGTAATACCCTTTTTTACAGTGATCGCAACGTACTACCTGATTCGTTGACACACGAAAAAGCGGAATCCAGAATAAATGAAAAAAATTAGGGGTACTTTCACCTGAAAGCGAATTGTTTTGGTTACAATGAGGACATTTTATCCTCTTCATATCTATGTTTATTGTCTTTCCAGGCCTAATTCCAAAAAATAATATCATCATACATTTTATTATGTTATTGCGATAAATTAATCTCTTTCAAACAAATTGTAATCTAAAAATACTGTATTTTAAAGCATTCAAATTTCTTATTTTTACAAGGTAAATATTTAGTACATTGATTTCAAAATTCACCATTGATCAAGTTTATGAAACGGCACGCCTTGAGGAGGTAATCGGGGATTTTGTGCAATTAAAAAAATCTGGTTCCAATTTCAAAGGTTTGAGTCCCTTTTCAGATGAACGCACCCCAAGTTTTATGGTGTCACCCGTAAAACAAATCTGGAAGGACTTTAGTAGTGGTAAGGGTGGAAATGTAGTGGCATTCCTAATGGAACACGAACATTTTACCTATCCTGAAGCTATTAAATATCTGGCAAGGAAGTACAATATTGAAATTGAAGAAACAGAGCGTACAGATGAACAAAAGGAACAGGCCGATGAGCGTGAAAGTATGTATCTGGTTTCTGAATATGCACAGCAATATTTTGAGAAGACACTTTGGGAGAAGGAAATGGGAAAGGCTATAGGCCTGAGTTATTTCAGAGAAAGGGGTTTTACAGATGACATCATTAAGAAGTTTGGACTGGGATATTGCCTCGACCAGTGGGACGCTTTTACCAATTCTGCTCTTGAACAAGGATATCAGCAGGTGTTTTTACAAAAAACCGGGCTGACAATTGTAAAAGAAGATGCTAACCAGACAGGGGTCTCCAAAAAATTTGACAGGTTTAAGGGAAGAGTAATGTTTCCTATCCATTCCATGAGTGGCCGGGTTCTGGGATTTGGGGGAAGGATACTTTCCAATGAAAAGAAAGCTGCCAAATACCTGAATTCTCCGGAAAGCGAAATATACCATAAGAGTAAAGTGCTATACGGCATATATTTTGCTAAGCAAGCAATTGCTAAAGAAGATAATTGCTATTTAGTGGAAGGCTATACAGATGTTATTCAAATGTTTCAAAGAGGAATTCATAATGTGGTAGCCTCCAGTGGTACGGCCCTTACACCAGAGCAAATACGATTAATAAACAGGCTTACTAAAAATATTACAGTTTTATTTGACGGCGATGCAGCGGGTTTACGAGCATCTTTGAGAGGGATTGACCTTATTCTTGAACAAGGAATGAATGTAAAAGTCTGCACCTTTCCAGAGGGAGAAGACCCTGATAGTTTTGCAAAGAAAAATGAAGAAGAAAAGATCATACTATACCTGCAGGAGAATGCTAAGGATTTTATACAATTTAAAACTTCCTTACTGGCAAAAGATGCGGCAAATGATCCTATAAAAAAAGCAGATACTATACGCGAAATTGTTAATAGTATCTCTAAAATCCCGGATAGGATAAAACGTGAAATATATATTCAGGAGTGTGCACACATAATGAATATTTCAGAAGATGTTTTATTTAATACGTTGGCACAGATTGGAAGGAAAGAACGGACAGATGCTGCCACAACAGCCAGACAGGAGCAAAAAGCATTCGAGGTTGTTAAACATAGCCAAAAAGAAGAAAAGCTGGATGTGCAATATGAGTTAGAAAAAAAGATAATTGAAATGCTTCTGCTTTACGGGAATGAGCTTCAGGAGTTTGAAGATCTTATATTAAAAGAAAATGAAGAGGGTGATCTCGTTCTTGAACCGGAAAATATGGAGGCAAAAGTATATGAAAAAGTATACCTGGACCTTCAGGAAGATGAAATAGAACTTACCCATGATAAATTCAGAAATATCTATTACAAATTAATAGAAGGGCTTAATGAGAAAGAAGACTTTTCCATCACAACATTTATGACTGAACTCGATCAGGAAATGGTAGCCCAAATTTCTTCGATATTAATGGAGGAAGAAAAATATGAATTGCATCACTGGGAACGAAAAGATATCTATCCAAAAGACAAAGAAAAAAGTATTTCCCAATTGGTAAGTGAAACAATTTTAACTCTAAGATGCTTTTTAATTAAAAAACGGATTACGTCCCTGCAAGAAAACACAGAAGATTTGAACGGTGATCATAAGGAAACCCTGGAAGAGATAATGAATTACCTGCAATTAAATAAACTCTTAAACAAGAAGTTAAATAGGGTGCTCTCATAAAACATTTCCTCCGGCAGTTAGTTTATTTGCGCTTAAGGAGTATAAAAAACCCTGACACTTTGGTCAGGGTTAAAATTATTTACGAATCTGAACTTAGTACAACTCTAAGGCCTTTGCTTGTTGAAGCAAATCCACAAGATTATCAACATTTAATTTTTTCATTAAACGAGCTTTATACGTACTAACTGTTTTTTCATTTAGATTTAAGCCCAAGGCAACGTCTTTGTTTCTCTTACCACTGGCCAGAAGCTTAAGAACCTCAACTTCTCGGGTAGACAACTTTCTGAAAAACCTTCGGGGTTTTTGAGTTCCTTCATCGAAGGCCAGTCTTTGCGCCAATTCATTAGTGATAAACATATTACCTTCGCTCACTTTTCTAACGGCAGAAATTATGTAATCCAAATCTGCAGTTTTTGAAAGATAGCCAAACGCTCCTGCTCTTATTGTGCTAAGTGCGTATACGTCTTCAGATTGGCCACTATAGATCAATACCTTTATGTCCGGGTATTCCTGTTTAAGCTTCCTCAAGCTGGCTATTCCATTAATTTCCGGAATGTCCATTTCAAGTATAACAACATCCGGAGTTAAAGTCTTTAATTTTGTAAAAAGTTCAGTAGTAGTAGCAACATCATCAACAATTTCAAAATCAGAAGCCGAATTTAATACATTCTTTATTCCCATTCTGACAATTGGATGATTGTCCGCGATTAAAACTTTTATCATTTTGATTGGTTTTCTAGATATTAACGCTAACGTTCGTCGAAAAATACTGACATGCAATGTAAGGTTAAATTATCTAATTTCTTAAACAAAAGTGTACTTTTTTTCTCGATTATTAGGAATAAGTGAGTCATTATTCGTTTTAATTAACTGATTCTTAGTCAAGATGTTATTTTAGGCTATCAGGAATTTCACAAATGGGTATAGGAAGCATCTTATGTTGATTCATGGTGTTGTACCTTTTAAATATGAGAAAGACTTCTTTTTCTCTTCCGCTGAATTCATCGGCCTCCTTCCCGGCATTATTCATTTCCATTGCCCATTCTAATTCCGGATATGAAGCCCCTATCTGATCTTCGTCTGTTCGTGAGTCACCCCACAAGCCATCTGTTGGGGGAGCAACAATAATTTCTTCATTAATACCCAAATACTCGGCAATTTCGTAAACCTCGGTTTTGAGAAGATCTGCAATTGGACTAAGATCAACTCCGCCATCCCCATATTTGGTGTAGAAACCAATTCCAAAATCCTCCACCTTATTTCCTGTTCCTGCAACCAGATAATTATTTAAAGCGGCAAAATAGTAGAGCGTTGTCATGCGAAGTCTGGCGCGGGTATTTGCTAAAGACATAAACCTGTCTTCTTCATTATCAACCGCTGGCAATGATGCTACAAGATTATCAAATACCGAAGTGAGATTCACAGGTTGTCTGGATACACTATCATAGTTTTGCTGTAACCACTCAATATGATTAGATGCCCTGTTTACCTGATTTGCGCCCTGATGGATTGGCATTTCAATACATAAGAGGTCTAAACCCGTTTTTGCACATAGGGTTGAAGTAACCGCAGAGTCAATCCCACCCGATACACCTATAACAAATCCTTTGATTTTTGCCTCGGTGGCATAGGTCTTTAACCAATTTACAATATGATCTATTACCTTTTCTGTTTGCATAGGCTACATTATTATATGGAAATACTAACTTTGCTCCGATAAAAATAAAGCCTATACCCTTAATAATAAAGCTGAATAGTAATTACTTTATATGAAAACAAGATTTATTGCGGTTTTAGTTATTTTTTTTAGTCTCCATTCTTGTAAAAATGAAACGGGGGTATCTGAAGATATTTCAAAGATTCCATTAAATCTAAAGGTGCTGCGTTTTGATAGGGAATTTGCAGAGGCAAAACCTGGAGACATACCCAAACTAAAACAAAAATTCCCTTACCTCTTTCCAAAACAGTATTCAGATAGTGTTTGGATTGCAAAATTAAAAGATACCCTGCAGAATGAAATATTTAGCGAAGTTAATAGTACTTTCCCCAATTTTGATAAGGAAACAGCAGACCTCAAACTTTTCTTTAAACATGCTGTGTACTACTTTCCAAATTACCGGACGCCAAAGGTAGTAACAGTTATTTCTGATGTGGATTATTCGAATCGTGTAATTTTGGCTGACACACTTTTGCTTATCGGTTTGGATAATTATCTTGGTAAAGATCATAGGTTCTATAGAGGAATTGAACAATATATAGCTGCTGGACTAGACAAAACCTATTTAATAAGCGACGTTGCAAGCGCTTTTGGCAAAACCAAACTCAGCTTCCCTTCTGACCGCACCTTTTTGGCACAGATGATTTATTATGGAAAAGAGTTATATCTCAAGGACAAATTGATGCCTCTTGCTACTGATGCTCAAAAAATAGTATACACGCCTGATGAATTGGCCTGGGCCCAGGCCAATGAAGAACAAATTTGGCGCTATTTTGTTGAACGGGAATTATTATACAGCACGGACAATATGCTGGCTCCCCGGTTTTTAGACCCGGCTCCATTTTCAAAATTCAGGTTAGAACTAGATAATGAATCTCCTGGCAGACTGGGTCGTTATATGGGATGGCAAATAGTAAGGGCGTTTATGAATAATAATGATGTTAAACTCAATCAATTACTGAGTTTATCCGCTGATGAAATATTTAAAAAATCAAATTACAAACCGAAAAAATAGATTATGGGAAAATTACATACTTCTCAAATAACCCTTATAGTTGGCCTGGATGAAAATCGCGTTCCGGAAGAGCTTACCTGGTCCGCAGAAGATGGCGGCATCGTAAACGAGGATGCAAAAGCCATGCTATTGTCGGTGTGGGACAGTAAAAACCAGGAATCCTTAAAAATAGATCTATGGACTAAAGATATGCCAGTAGATGAAATGAAGGTTTTCTTTCACCAAACTCTGTTGGCTATGTCCGATACTTTTATGAAGGCTACTCAGGATGAAAAAATGACAACAACAATGAAAGATTTCTGTGCTTATTTTGCGGAGAAACTAGAATTAAAAAAGGATTAATCTA
>NZ_JBATGR010000191.1:0-3392 GCF_049665975.1 Eudoraea sp. | reverse complement strand
TCTACTTTCAATACTTGTGTTTCCGGAATATAGGTAGCTTCTTTTATTTGGATACTTGCTTTGATCAAAGGTTTTAGAAATTCTGATTTGCCCACTAAAAGAGAATTATAAACGGCTACTGTCCGCCCTGCAAATAGAGCTTCCCTTATACTCTCAAGGTTTTTCTCTTTTGCAAAAACCAGTGTTATTGGCCTGTGCATTCCTTTTTCAATATAATCCCAATCAATTAAGCCGTGAATATCACTTGTACCCATAATGGTAAGGTTGTGTTTTAATGCCAGCGCTAAAGATTCCTCAGCATAATCAAATGTGTTAATAACCTCAATGCCATGTAATTCACCATTTTTTATACGTTCCTCCTGGAAATCACTTAAAACAGGATTTCCGCTGGGACTTTGAGCATGCCATGCAGGATGGTTCCAGAACACAAAGGCATTTTGTTTTTTGGCTTCCTGAAAAGGAATGGCGGGATCATCGGCCATAAGTTTATTCGCATCTGAAATAAAAACGGCGTTGCTGTGCCCCACTGGTTCTGAACGAGTGATCTCTGAGCCATGTACAATTAGAAGACCATGTTCTTTGGCTTCTTCCAGTGCCAAATGGTAAGACCTGTTGCGGTCCGGATGAGGAATATCGTCTATATGCGGCTGGTATTCTAAATGTTCGGTTAGTGAAATAGCATCCAAATTTTCCCTAAGAGCTTCTTGTACCCGGATGGTGGGCCAAACATTACCGTCTGAAAAAACGGTGTGCTGGTGTAGGTCTGTTTTAAGGGTAAGGTAGCCTTCAATATTCGGATAGGTCAATGCCATTTTCCCGCTATGGGAATGGGATTGCGCATTAATAGTTAGAAGGGTGGTGAAAATTGCAAGTAATAAGAGTATCCTTTTCATCTGGCTGTGGTTAGAATTAATTTAATTAGTTGCTGGATTCTTTAACGATTTTAAAATTTAAAATTGGCGAATCATCCATAAATACGGTTAGTAAATTATGATTTTTAGGTAATTTTTTTTTCAGCCTAATTTTGGATATGTATGATTTATCTGTACCTTTTTTAAAACCCATTTTTCTAATTTCAGAACTGCCATGTACCCAATAATACATACCATGATCGCGGGGCAATTGATCAAAATATATATAGTTGTTATCTTCAGAAGAAATGCTAAATATTCCTTTTGTTTTAGGGGATAGTTCTATCCCTTTTCCAAAAAAGTCTGTTAAATAAATAGGCGCGCTTAAAAAATGTTTTAGATTCACCGGATTATCCAATAACTGCCATTCCTCATTAGTTGGGAAATGGTGTTTAATAAACTCCGAAGGGCTTGTAAAATAATAGTGGTCTAACTGTTTTCGTATAAACTTTTGACTTACCAGATCTAAATGACCTGACGCCCAAGTGGGATCCATAAGTTTCCAGATGCCATCTATTTGTACGGCGTTCCAGGTATGATTTTTATAGGTCTGATCCACTTCTGACGATCGTATATCCGTCTTGGCAATACCCGCAATTACTTTAGACGGCAGTCCAAATTGCAGGCAGAGTTCATTAAGTATCAGAGAATATTCTAAACAAACTCCTTTGCGGGTTCTAAATGCTTTTTCAATCCAGCCCAAAACTACTTCTCTTATCTGTTTTTGCCTCCCATATTCCGATTGGTAAGAGATTATTCGACTTGTCTTAAATGTATCGTCGAATGTTTTTATGTATATCATATTTTGAGTTAGCCAGACAAAAGCTGCACGCACTCGCTCTTCATCAGTAGTAAAATCGTTTTGAATTCTATATCCCAGATCATGGATATTTTTAAAATTCGGATAATTCCTCACTTTCCGGTCTATCCTTTCATACTCATTAGGAAAGGCAAGAAAAGAAACCAGGAATAAAAGGGAAAATAATAACTTAGACATTTCAACTTTTTCCTTAAAGATATGAATCCTGCAGAAAACTACATACTAAGCCGGCCTGAACCATTCCGAAGTATTCTGTTGCATTTGCAATCTGTTATTGAACAAACAGTACCTGAAGTGGACTTAAAGTTTAAATATAGAATTCCTTTTTACTATTTGGAAGGAAGGCCTTATTGTTATTTGAATCAGAGTAAAAACTATGTAGACCTGGGATTTTGGAATGCTGCTCATCTCAAAGTTCATTTAGAACATATGACAACAGCCGGCCGTAAAATAATGCGATCACTCAGGTATACTTCGCTCGAAGAAATTGATCATACCATTTTGGTGGAAGTATTAAAAGACGCCTATAGTGTAAAAGACAAAAAGTTTTGGTATAAATAGATTACTTATCAATCCAGCCTTTCTCTTTATATAGTTTAATATATTGATTGCTAAGTGAATCACTGTCCTTGTATTTTAATCTGACTTCCTTAAGTTTTTGCTGCATTTCACTGACTACATTTGAGTATTTCGGGTCTTGATACACATTATTTATCTCCAGTTTGTCATTCTTACGATCGTACAATTCCCATTCATCAACATCGTAGTAATAATGAATCAGTTTATAGTCTTTAGTAGCAATTCCATAGTGCCTTTTTACAGCGTGCTCGGCAGGGTATTCATAGTAATGATAGTACACTGCTTCGCGTTTCCAATTCTCTTTTTCGCCTTTTAACAAGGGCATTAAACTTTCACCCTGCATATCAGCGGGGGGCAAAACGCCTGCTACCTCCAAAAAAGTCTGGGCAAAGTCTAAATTCTGGACCATTTGGTCTTCTGTAATTCCCGCATTTATAACATGTGGCCATTTAATTAATAACGGGGTTTTAAAAGATTCCTCATACATAAAGCGTTTATCGAACCAGCCGTGCTCTCCTAAATAAAACCCCTGATCTGAAGTATATACAACCAGGGTGTTTTCACTAAGTCCTTCCTTGTCTAAATAATCCAGCAGTCTCCCCACATTCTCATCTACTGCAGCTATAGTTCCCAGATAATCCTGTAAGTATCGCTGGTATTTCCATATCATAAGCGTAGAGTCATTCATCGAAGGGTACAATTTTCTAAAATCTTCATTTATCGGTGCGTAAACTGAATCCCATGCTGCTTTCTGTTCAGGCGTCATTTTTTCAAGCGGATCAAATAGTTTTCTGTCCTTAATGTTCAATTCTTCTATGATTTCGGCAGATACTTTATTATCATAGTTAAGAACCATATGTTCAAGGATATTCATTTCTGCGCTCCTGGCGGCTTCACCTCTTGGAGTATAATTATCAAAAAGTGTTTCAGGAATAGGAAAGGTTTTTTTGGTAAATTCCTTGTAATGTCTTTCCGCTGGCAGCCAGGATCGATGTGGGGCCTTGTGGAGGTGCATTAAAAGAAAAGGGCGTGTCGTATCTCGTCGTTTTTCTAACCAGTCTAAGGTTAGATCGGTGATTATG
>NZ_JBATGR010000190.1:0-10843 GCF_049665975.1 Eudoraea sp. | reverse complement strand
CAGTATGGAACGTTGATGAAAGACAAAATCATTGCTGTGCGCGATGAACTGATCAAAGAATACATCGATCCCGAAATACTGAGCTACGATACCATGAAGGAAATACTGGGTGAACCATTTTATAAGGCATTACCTAAAAGAACCAAAGATTTGTATGCAGGGATGGCGAAGGCCACAGGTATGGAAATACTCGAACATGCAACGATTGACCAACAGTTTATGTTGGTGTTGTTGGCACGTAGAACCGGGCAAACAGCTATGTGTACGGCCTTAAGTACCTGGGGAAGCAACACCAAGGATGGAACAACTTATACAGGAAGGAATTTCGATTTTGCTGGTTATATCCGTGATATGATGCCAAAATGGGGTCAATTCGTAGTCATGAATCCATCTGGTGGAGCGTATGGCGTTGCAGGCGTTGGTGTTGCAGGAATGGTAACCGAAGTCATTGATGCGATGAATAGCGCAGGACTCTATTACGAATTCAACAACGGAGCCGGAACCATTGGGGCAACCATTTACTCAAATCGTACTCCGGTTTACAGTCAGATGTTTAATAACCTCTTCGACTACAGTACTATTGAAGAGCTTAAAATGTATTTTAATTCCGCTCGTGCCAATTACCCATCCATTATGATGACGGCCGAACCAAAACAAGGACAGGCCTTTGAAATTTCTACTGAAGGATACACCGCTCCGGCACCCGAAAAGGAAGACTTGATGTGCAGAGGTAATCAGTTTATTGATCCTACCTGGGGAATTCCTGACCTTCCCTCACCGGCAGCCTGGTATTCAAGAACCCGTAGAGAAACCTTTACTAAATTAGTTAAAGATGCTGCTCCTAACGTTGATGCTGAGGCAATGAGGAAGATCATGAATACGAAAATTTATGATGAAGCCAACGATTGGAAACCAGTGGATGGTATGACCGTTTTTGAGAACAGACCAAAGGGTGGTGATGTAACCGTGTGGCAGGTTGTTACCCATCCGGATGAACGGAAAATGTGGGTGCGTATTCCAACCTATAGTGGTTGGATGGAATTTGACTTGAAAAAGTATTTTAAAAAATAATCATTACTAATTGATTGGGTGCAGGTTTAGATCTCATCCTTGCACCCATTCAATATTTAATCCATTTAAAACTATTTAATTATGGCAATTTTAAAAAATGAACCAATTTATCCTTTTAAAGATGGGAATTATACGAAGCCTGTTCACATTATTGTACAGGGATCCTACGAAGAAATAGGATACGATCTAGCAAAGCTTGGAAAAGAAACCTATGGCTGTAAGTTAGGTATTTATGACGACCCTATATACGGGCAGGCACGTAAAACCTATATGGAAAACAACTGGCCGGAAATGGCACAAAAATCAAAAGGTGTGCGTAAAGCATTTGGCCTTTCAGATGATGATGTTGTTTATGACGATACCGCATTACCATACGACTGGTATGATGCTGTAAAAAGTGGAACTGCTGCCGATCTTACAACTTGTTCTGCGGCTGTCCTTCCTAAAGAAAAAAGTGAAGGCGGTGGCGTATTTGTCTCCAGGAACTATGATATGATGGCTATGGTCATGTGGAGTGAGGTTTTTGGAAAAAAAGCACCCGAAGGTTCGTTCAGATTTGCTGAACGCTATATAGTATTAGAAACCAGACCAGATAAAGGATATAAGAGCATTAGAATTGGTGGTAACGAAGCATTGAATCCTTATGTTGATGGCATCAATGAAAAGGGATTGTATGTAACTGTTTTTCACGATCCAAATTCAATTGGAGCAGAAGGCACACCATGCTCAGGTATGAAGCTTAATGGATTGGCGCTTACTCAATTACCTGCTCTTTTACTAGATACTTGTGCAACAGTTGAAGAAGCTAAACAAAAAATTCTTCAAAATAGCTTGATGCAAACCATGATGCGTGTACATTTATTAATTGCGGACGAAAGTGGAAATGCTACGGTATTTGAACTTAGTGATACTGGAGATTATCGTTTTACAGATCGCGCAGCCAATAATCCATTGTTTGTTACCAACCATGCACTATATAAATACCCGGAACCAGGTACTTATCCTGAGTTTGATATCAATGCAGAGCACAATACATACGCTCGTCAATTAATATTGAGAGATGCGTATGCAGGTTTAAAACCACCATTTAAGGTAACAGATGCAACAGCTATGACAGATGCGGTTCATTGTTCTTTTACGGACACAAAGAAAGCCGAATCTGGTCCTTTAGAAAGAACCTTGAGCAACGCAACATCCGATCTTAAAAATAAGACCATTAGTGTACGTTGGTATTTAGGCGATGTAAAACCTATCCCCGGAACCAATCATATGGAAGATAGAATGTCTGAATTTTTCACTTTTGGGTTTTAAGAAATTAATTCAAACAAAGTAGGATATGAGTGTGAAAAACAGGGTCAATCAAGCAGCCAACGCAGAGGAGTTAATGAACTTTTTATGCAAATTTAGTGAGCTACTTCTTTCGTGGAGTTGGGAGGGCGATTGGAAGCAGAGATGGTTTTGATAAAGAAATATTACAAGAAAAATTTGATGCATGCATCGGAACAGGTGATGATTCGCGTTCGCCAGTATTGATATTTGTAAAAAAAATTGCACCTCATTTACTTGAAGAATAAACAATTTAGAATACAATAAATACACCATAAAATAAGTAACACTTATGACTGACGTTAAACAACAAAATGGCAAATCCTTCGATGAAGCATGTCGGTTTATCATTAAACTGGGCGAAAGAATGCACGGTTACGGCCCCAATGCGGCCAGACTTGAGTGGTATCTGAACCAGATAACAAAAATTTTAGGTTACAAAGGTATTTTCCGTTCTACGCCAGACCAGATAAGCTTTGCATTTTCAAAAGATGGGAGTGATTGGCAAAAGATACATATATCGGCCATGCATGGAACAGGAACTGAGCTAAATAGACTGGCGAATGTGGGCGAGCTTATAAACGAATTGGGAAACGGGAAATTATCTATTGCAGAAGCCAGCACGCGTTTGGATGAAATTGATAAGATGCCACACCCCTGGGGTAATGCAACAACAGCATTGGCTTATGTGCTTTGCGGTGCGGCCTTTCCCATACTTTTAGGCGGCGGATGGTGGGATTTAATTTTGTCCGGCGTTTTTAGTCTGGTTGTGTTCTTTATGGTAATAAATTCTGGTAAATGGGGACCTTTATCAGGGGAATGGCTTCCCTTATCTACAGCTTTCGTAGCCGGTATACTAGCTGGAATTTCAAGGTTTTATTTACCGGAAATTAACGTGGTACTCATTGTACTTTCAGCTGTTCTGATATTGATTCCAGGTTATGGAATTAGTGTAGGCGTTGTAGAAATTGTAAGCAAGCATATTTCCTCCGGACTTTCAAACCTGCTAACCGGTTTAATTTATTTATTCAAACAATTTTTCGGTGGATGGCTAGGTGTAAGTGCTGTTGGTCTTATAGTAACAATGCCCGAAGCTACAACTGCAGTTGCTATTGATTCTGTTTGGCTTTGGGTAGGAATTCCTGCAATCATTATTGGTCTGGGAATAGCATTACAAACGCCTTACAGAGATTTTATTTGGGCTTGTCTAGGCATGTTGATAGCCTTTTTAGGTACTTTTTACGGTAGCGAATGGGTAGGGGTCAATTTCGGGAATTTATTGGGCATGGTCTTACTGGTTGTATTTACAAGTACCTGGTCAAGAAAAACGAAAAGACCACCTTCAATAGTTTTGGTCCCTGCTTTTATATTGCTGGTGAGCGGCTCCATCGGGTTCCGGGGCTTAAGCGCCTTTGCCGCTGGAAATATGCAAGCCGGAAGCCAGGAGTTTCTGCAAATGTTTATAGTCGCCATCACTCTGGCAGCAGGTCTGGTGATTGGTGTTACATTAATTAAGCCCACTAAAAAAGTATAATATATTATGACACGTTTTAAAAATAACAAACTAGCATATTTAACTTTTTTTGTCTTGTTAACTACTGTTTCAAGTTTTGCTCAAGAGCAGAAACAAACAGACAGTATTAAAAGTAAATCTAGTAGTCTAGGCCCGAGTAGTGTTGCGGGTCAAATAGAGAAAAATCAGAGGGTAGAATCCAAGTTATTAAAAAACTATTTTGATTTTAAAGACAATTTCGAAACTAAAAGTAATTTTTCATATGGTGTAGATTATTTTTCAAATTTTCAAGTAGCCACAGCAAGTTTAGGTGATAATAGTGCCTTTAGCGGTGTTTTTAGAGTATATGGAAATTGGAATTTAATCGGTAAAAAATCAGGAAACAACGGTGCTCTAGTATTTAAAGTAGAGAATAGACATGCCTATGGCAACAATATTCCTGGTCAATCTTTAGGTGGAGAAATTGGATATATCGGTTTAACTTCAACTACTTTTAGTGATGTTCACTGGGCATTAACCAATTTTTATTGGTTACAGGAATTTGCACAAGGAAAAATAAAATTCGCATTGGGTCAAGTAGACGCTACTGACTACTTTAATGTCTATGCTCTTGTAGATCCTTGGAGTGATTTTAGTAATCTTCAATTTTCGACCGGAGTAACTATTCCAGCCCCTAATCAAGGTTTAGGAGCTGTAATACAAGGCCGTTTGACTAAAAATTATTATGTAATGGCTGGTATTTCTGATGCCAACGGGAACCCAAAGGAACCATTAGACGGTTTTGATAGTTTTTTTAAAGTAGCAGAATATTTTACCCTTGCTGAATTTGGTTGGGTAAAATCGTATCAAGAACGATTTACAGATAATATCCACCTTTCATTTTGGCATGTTGCTAATCGAGTAGCATTAAATATTCCAAGTGGTTGGGGGCTTAACTTTTCATATACTCGCTTATTTAAAGAACATTGGCAGCCCTTTTTAAGAGCTGGATATGCTAAAAATGGAGGCGCTCTTTATGAAGGATCTATTGAAGCAGGTGTAGGTTATAAATTTTCACCAAAACAAAATTTAGTTGGTATTGGATTAGGTTGGGGGCAACCTTCTGAATCCACATTTTTTGATGGCGTTGAAGATCAATTAACAATTGAATTATTTTATCACTGGCAAAAGTTTAAGACCTTTATTTTAACGCCAGATGTTCAGTTTATAATTAATCCAGCCCAAAACCCAACAAGTAATTTTATAACCGTATTTGGGTTGAGAGGACGAATTTTTATTTAGGAAATAATATTGCATACTTATGAATCTGAAATTCGTATTCATTGCATATATTCTAAAAGTGTATTAAGTCATCTATATACAATATGTGTTCTGAATTGTAAATGGCACAGATGGCTTTGCCCAGCGTATTCAGTTTGGTGCCAGGTTGATTTTTTTTCATTTACCAAATTATTATTTAATTAAATGAAAACTATACTATTCATATAACTACTTAAAAACTAGAAAAAATGAAAAACAAACAATTAGCCAGGACATTTATCCCGATTAGAATCTTCTTAATCATTTTGCTTTTTGCAGCGTGTAACAACAAAACAGAACAAAACGGTGATACAAAGGCGGATACTACGGAAAAAGCAAACGTGGAAGCAGCTGATGCCTCTACTAATTTTGATGTTGTAATTCTCAACGGCCGTGTCATGGATCCGGAAACCAATTTTGATAGTATTCAAAACGTTGGAATTTTAAATGGCAAAATTGCAATCATCACCGATAAGGAAATAAAAGGAAAAGAAACTATTGATGCGAAGGGACATGTGGTGTCACCAGGTTTTATTGATACACATGTACATGTAGTAGATGCTCCATTTCATCAAAAACTAATGCTTCGCGATGGTGTAACTTCTCCACTGGAATTAGAAGTAGGGGCTTATCCTATCGATCTATTTTACGATAAACTTGAGGGTAAATCACAAACAAATTATGGAGCAACTATTGGTACTTTAGCGGCTAGAGAAAAAGTATTCAACCCAAAATACACTTCTAAAACAGGAATGTTTGTAACCGATATAGAAGCGCATGATGAAAATGCTTTTGTGGATATGCAATGGTCTGGAAGAACCCCAACTTTAGATGAAATCGACAAAATCAATCAAATTATTGATGAAGGTTTAAAAAAGGGTGCATTGGGGATTGGTGTTCCTGTTGGTTACATGAGTAAAGGCGTTACCTCAAAAGAAACTACTTCATGGCAAAAACTGGCCGGTAAGTATAATCGAGCAACTTTTCTTCACGGTCGCTTCTCCAGTCAACATGCGCCAACTACGGGTATTCTTGGTTTTGAAGAGTTAATGGCAAATCAAGCCATTTATGGTGGAGGATTATTATTATGCCACATGCACCAACAAGCACTTGCTGAAACAAAACAAGCATTAGAAATGGTGGATGATGCCAGAGCAAAAGGACAATCTATTCTGGCAGAAATTTATCCTTACAATTTTGGTGCAACCATTGTTGGAGCTGATTACTTAGTACCTTCTAACTACGGTCCAAATATGGGTCGCACGTATTCAGATTTGATCGAAATAGCTACCATGAAACCGTTAACCAAAGATCGTTATGATGAGTTGATGAAAACGGCGCCAGGTACTGGTGTAATGTTTTACGGTGCCACAGAAGAGACATTAAATATGGCTCTCGCTTATGAAGGAACATCTGTAGGTAGTGATGCATTTCCGTTAACTGTTACTGCAACAGGAGCTCTTGCTTGGGATTGGGATACTCCATATGAGTCGGTTCAGGGTCATCCACGTTTAGCTGGAACAGCCGGAATTGTACTTAGAAAAGTTCGTGAAATGAACTTAATGCCATTAATGACAGCGATTAGTAAAATGACATACATCCCAGCTAAATTCTTACAAGAAAATGGAGTAGATCAAATGGCTCAAAAAGGGAGAATGCAAATAGGTGCCGATGCCGACATTGCTATTTTTAACCCTGAAACAGTTAGAGACAACTCTACTTTAGCAGCAGCTGGTTTACCATCAACAGGTATTCCGTATGTGTTGGTTAACGGAACAATTGTAGTAAAAGATTCCAAAGTTCTGAAGGGTGTATATCCGGGTCAGGCCATTCGAATAGCACAGCAGAATTAGAGAATAATAAGTGTATCAGGAATCAATAGAAATGTAAAGTATTGTTTAATTAAATAAAAACTATACTATTCATACAATTAGGCAAGAACTAGAAAACCTGGTTAAAGTGGAAACTTTAAAAACATGTACAAAAATGAAAATATTACAAAATTAAAAAAATCTAACAATAGCATCACTAATTATTTTATTGCTTAGCATAACAGCAAGTTGTAAAAAAGGTGTTGAGGCAAATGAACCTGAATGGCTTTTTGTACAAAATGCAGAATCCGTAGCGCTTAATGATGGAGTATTGATACTAAATGGCATCAATCCTACTACGGTTTGTTTCACTGACCGCCCGGAAAGAATGGCGGCATTAACTGCAACAGAAAAGTTTGTTAGCTTTTGGACTGGAGATAAGGCTAAAGATAGTTTTGAAAAAGACCCGCCAAATGCTACACTTTCAGTTATGACAGATGATGGAGCAAATGATGTTGTATTGACCCTTACCAATCCAAGTTTAAAAGGTGATATTCTCAAATATGATGTTACTATTATTGAAGGAGATAATCAACTTGAGGGAGCAGCAGCTTCCTTATTTATTGACGTCATAGGCAGGCCACTTACCCCGGTTTCTGTTGCAGGTGTTGCCCGCAGAACAACGCGAAGAACCGTTAGAAGAATTGCCTATTAATAAAATTTATTATTTGAAATAAATTGATGAGTAAGTACCCGGTGGAACCCAGTAAATAATCGAATTGGAGCATCTTGTTATCTTGGGATTTCAGATCCCGGTGGCACTACTTCTTATCAGGGGATTCCGGTCATACAATTGATCATTACTATCAATAAAAATTATAAATATGTACCGGCCAAGTATATTGAATTCAAAATGATCAAGGTTTATTTGTGATAATTGCGTAATTTTCCATCTGATTTTTAAATTCAATTTTCTACCTGGAAACCATTGACTCTCTACAAAAATGATTGAATATTTTATCCCTGCTGCACTTAAATTTTCATTTTTTAAGCATCTTTCTAAATTTGTACTAACGGTGTTTCTCGTTTCCTGTAATGGCATAGAAAAGGAGGCATATGTGAAGGTTGCAGACATGGATCAAACAGCCTCTTTTGTGGGCACGGCAAGCTGCATTGAATGTCATCAGGAAGAGTATGAATTATGGGAGAATTCACATCACGATGAGGCAATGAAGATAGCAGATTCTACCACTATTCTTGCTGATTTTAATAATACCACTTTTACCTATAAGGGCGTTAAAAGTTCATTTTTTCTTAAAGAGGGAGATTATTATGTAAATACACAAGGAGAAGACGGTAATTATTCTGATTTTAAGATTATATATACTTTTGGTTATACCCCATTGCAACAGTATATTGTGCAGTTCCCAAACGGGGAGTACAATTGTCTGCTTACCGCCTGGGATACGGTGGAAGAAAAGTGGTTTCATCTGCAACCCGATCTGGACATTAAACATGATGAGTGGATCAACTGGTCCGGGGGCAGCCAGCGCTGGAATACCATGTGCGCAGATTGCCATTCCACAAATCTCCAAAAGAACTACGATTTATCCTCCGGGGTTTTTAATACAACTTTTAGTGAAATAAATGTGGCCTGTGAGGCCTGTCATGGACCTTCAGGCACGCATGTTTCCTATTATAAAGAACAGGAAGAAAATGAAGCTAATGGTGTTTTACCTCCCGAATTGTATATTGGAAGTTCTGTACCGCCAAAAGAGTTGGTTGATAAATGTGCAAGATGTCATTCCAGAAGGGGCAATTTAACACCCTATTTCGATTATACCGGGACATTCATGGATCACTATTTTCCTAGAATGTTGGAAGAACCTTTATATGAACTGGATGGGCAGATACGAGACGAAGTTTATGTTTATACTTCTTTCTTAGAAAGTAAAATGTATGGTCTTGGGATTTCCTGTAAGGATTGTCATGACGTACATTCCTTAAAACTAAAGAAAGAGGGGAACGACCTCTGTTTAACCTGTCATATTCCTGATAAATATGATACCCCGGATCATCATTACCATGCAATGAATACCGATGCAGCCCTTTGTATTAACTGCCACATGGATGGTAAATTGTATATGGTAAATGATTACAGGAGAGATCATAGTTTTAGAATTCCCAGGCCTGATCAATCCGTAACATACAGCACGCCAAATGCATGTAATAAATGTCATACAGATAAGTCGGCCAAGTGGGCGAGCGATTTTATAGTTGAAAAATATGGTCCTACAAGAGCGGACCATTTTTCTGACCATTTATTAAAAGGGTATATGGATGACAATCAGGAATTTAAGAAGGTCTTTTCCAGTAAAGAATACCCTGAAATAGCCAGGGCAACGGCTATTGGCCTCTATGTAAATTCCCCTATTTCATATGAAGACGCGCTGGATTTAACCAGGTATTTAAATGATTCTTCCATTTTAGTAAGAAATCAAACAGTACGGGCTTTCGAGACAATAGGGAGTCCGGATTTCGCACCGCAAATAGTTCCCTTATTAAAAGATTCGGTGCGTGCGGTACGTATTTCGGCTGCACATTATTACAATGTTATTGGTAAAAGCCAGGTGGAACATTTGGAGGAGTTTAAACTGGCTAACCAGGAATATATGACAGAGCTGGAAATAAATTCAGATTTTCCTGCGGGTTTGCATCAGTTAGGCATATATAACCAGAGTATCGGAGAAATAGACAAGGCACTTGACTTCTATTCCAAAGCAGTTAAGGAAGATAACTATTTTAATATGTCGCGCATAAATATGGCGCTGATTTATTACCAACAAGGATTAGTGGATAAAAGTGAGGCAACCTATCTGAAAATTATTGAACAAGAACCGGAGTACAGTTATACCTACTACATGCTAGGTTTATTATACTATGAAACAAACAGAAAGGACAAGGCTTTAGAATACCTGGCTTTGGCCTGCTCCAAAGAACCGGCAAATGCGAACGCTTCCTACAATTATGCGCTGATGCTTCAGCAGGAAAATAAAAATAGTGAAGCTATCAATATCATTGATAAGGCCTTAGAATCCTTCCCAAATAACGAGAGATTGTTGTATGTAAAACTCCTGAGCGAAATTAATTTGAATCAACAAAACAGAGCAATGAACACATGTCGTCTATTACTTCAAATAAACCCGACTAGCAGCGATTATAATCAAATACTAAAAAGATTACAGCAAGGTTCATGATTTAACTTCATTGGTCGTTCCGGATAGCTTAAATTACAGGCACTCGGGATTAGAACCGATATAATATGCTCCTTAATTTTTTAAGGTATTTCTGCATTTAACCTTAAAAACGGCAACTATAATGTTCCATTTGGAATTGGGATTAGCAAGGTGCTGAAAACAGAAAAACTGGTTGATCTTAAATAGGTGCTACCGCCCAGCTGCCATATGGCAAATGCCTGCAAAGGCGTTAAAATAAACAAGTCCGGTCTTGTTTGTCATATACTATTCCTCTTTATTGTCCTTAACAATTTGAACTTCCAGTACCACATGATGTAATTCGTAAAGTGAATTTAGGATTCCTGATAATGCGGCCTGATCATTTAAACGACCCGTAAGAACTGAATAGGTTTCACCACCGGGATTTTCATGAATCTGTATTTCCATATCTCCCAGCCTGTCCCACCAGGATTCAACCACTCTCCCTTGTATTTTTATATGATAATTTGCCGGTTCACTAAAGCTGTAATCATGGAATCCGTTTTTTTTAGTTTCTTCCATAATGTTTATTTCATCCTTTTGATTTT
>NZ_JBATGR010000189.1:0-3355 GCF_049665975.1 Eudoraea sp. | reverse complement strand
GGGTAATTTAGATTGGGGCCTTATTTATGGTTCATATTTTGGATTGTTTTTCTTAGCCATGAGTTACACGGCTATTGGAATTTACACATCCACATTAACCGAAAATCAAATTGTAGCTTTTATCCTTTCCCTTGTTGGTTGTTTTATGTTCTATTATGGATTTGAATCAGTTTCAACTCTTTTCACTGATAGCGACATTGCGCAATTTGTAATTTCATTGGGTATGAAATCTCACTTTGAAGGAATTTCAAGAGGCGTTCTGGATAGCAGGGATTTAGTTTATTTCTTCAGTTTGTCTGTCCTTTTTCTATTTTTTGCAATTGTCCAATTAAAAAATCATTCCAGGTAATGAAACGAAATAAGTTACTTACTAATGGTTTGGCCTTGCTTGTATTTATCTTGGTTAATATCGGTGCGGGTTTGTTTTATACAAGAATAGATCTTACCGAAGATAAACGATATACCCTGTCTGAACAGGCATCTGAGGCGGTATCAACATTCAGTTCCCCTGTTGTAATTGATGTACTCCTTGAAGGTGAATTACCTGCCGAATTTGCAAAACTAAAAGTGGAAACAAAACAGATATTGGAGGAATTTACTTCGATAAATAATAATGTAAAATATAATTTTGTAGACCCTCTTGCAGATAATAGCGAGCCCGAAGCTATTATTGCTGAATTGCAAAGTCTGGGATTAACTCCGGCGAATATAACCGTTGAAGAAAATGGAAGAGTATCGCAGGAAATTCTTTTTCCATGGGCTATGGTCAATCACAATAATAAAACCATTAAAGTTCCTCTTTTAAAAAATAAATTGGGAGCTTCTTCAGAAGAGCGGGTAAATAATTCTGTGCAAAATTTAGAATATGCCTTCGCAGATGCTTTTACTAAACTGGCAATTAAAACAAAAAAAAGAGTAGCGGTCCTAAAAGGCAATGGAGAATTGCAAGATATTTATTTGGCTGATTTTCTTACTACCATCAGGGATTATTACAATATAGGGGCTATAACCCTGGATTCGGTTGAAAATAATGCACAAAAGGTATTGAACCAATTGAAGGAATACGATCTGGCCCTTATTGCTAAACCTACGGAGGCATTTACCGATAAAGAAAAATATGTATTGGATCAGTTTATCGTAAATGGAGGTAAATCTATTTGGTTAATAGACCAGGTAGCCATAGAATTAGACAGTCTCTTTAATTCTAAAGGCAGTTCTATGGCTTTTCCAAGAGACCTTAACCTGAATGATTTTTTCTTTAAATATGGATTCAGAATAAATCCGGTGCTGATTAATGATTTATATTTTACCCAAATAGTACTGGCTACAGGTGAAGGAAATAACTCTCAATATAATCCGGTACCCTGGTTTTATAATCCCATGATTTTCTCACCCAATAACCACCCTGTTAATAATAATCTGGAAGCACTTCGCTTTCAGTTTGCGAATAGTATTGATACTATTACCAATTCATATCGCAAAACTGTACTGTATTCGAGTTCACCGCTTTCAAGGCCCGAAGGCACACCAAAAATGATAAGTTTAGACATTATTAATACCCCTCCAAATAAAGAAATTTACAACGATGGCAGTAAGCCTGTGGTACTACTTATTGAAGGTGCGTTTAATTCTGCATTTACTAATAGAATTGTTCCTCTAAAACTAGAAGGTACTCAACTCAAAGGGGATGATAATAAGATGCTTGTGGTTGCAGATGGGGATGTAATAAAAAACCAAATTAGGAACAACAGACCGCTTGAGCTGGGATATGACAAATGGACCAATAATTTTTATGTAAACAAGGAATTTTTGGTGAATAGCGTCAATTATCTGCTCGATGACACCGGACTTATAAACATTAGAAACAAGAAAGTAAGAATCGCATTGTTAGATCCTGAAAAAATAGCTGAACAAAAAACAAAGTGGCAATTGATTAACGTTGGTATTCCCGTGTTACTGGTATTCTTTTTTGGATTTATTTTTAACACTTTCAGAAAGAGAAAATACAGTACCTAGGTGTTAATAAGTTTGTTTTATACAATAGGACATTTAGGATATATTTGTTTTATTGGATTCCTGGTAATAATAATACAAATTGATAAAGAAAGGCGTCATACAAAAAAGCATAAATAACGAATGAAATTTATAGTATCCAGCACGTATTTATTAAAGCAACTTCAGGTTTTAGGTGGGGTTATTAATAACAGTAATACTTTACCTATTCTTGATAATTTTCTATTTGTACTAAGTAAAAATAAGCTCACAGTGTCTGCTTCCGATCTGGAAACCACAATGAGTTCTGTTCTTGAGGTTGATTCTGAATCAGAGGGAACAATTGCAGTACCGGCAAGACTTTTGCTGGACACACTAAAAACCTTTCCCGAACAGCCGCTTACATTTGTTGTCGAAGATAACAATACAGTAGAGATCAGTTCTAATCACGGTAAATATGCACTGGCTTATGCCGATGGTGCAGAATTCCCCAAGGCTGTTGAACTTGCAAATCCAAGTTCTACTGATATTATGGGAGATATTCTTGCCAATGCTATAAATAAAACCATTTTTGCTGCGGGTAACGATGATTTAAGACCGGTAATGAGTGGGGTGTTCTTTCAGTTCTCATCGGAGCAGTTGATTTTTGTGGCCACAGATGCCCATAAATTAGTAAAATACCAGCGTAACGATGTTAAAGCTTCTGAAGTAGCAGAGTTTATAATGCCCAAAAAGCCATTAAATCTTTTAAAAGGTATCCTTGCGGGCAGTGAGGAAGTTGTGAAAATAGAATACAACGATAGCAATGCAAAATTTAGCTTTGACCATACCGAACTAATTTGCCGATTGATAGACGGTAAATATCCCAATTATGAGGCAGTAATTCCAAAAGAGAACCCAAATAAATTAACCATCTCCAGAAATCAGCTGCTGAGTTCTGTAAGGCGGGTCTCTATTTTCTCTAATAAAACTACACATCAAATAAGGCTGAAAATTGCCGGGGCCGAACTGAATATTTCTGCTGAAGATATTGATTACAGTAATAAAGCGGAAGAAAGGCTAACCTGCTCCTATCAGGGAGACGACATGCAAATTGGGTTTAATTCCCGTTTTTTAGTGGAGATGCTGGGAAATCTGACTTCAGAAGAAATTTGTTTGGAAATGAGTCTTCCTAACAGGGCCGGAATACTTACCCCTATTGATGGGCTTGATGAGGGTGAAATGGTAACCATGCTGGTAATGCCGGTTATGTTGAATAATTAAGTATCTACATTATAAAAAATTAGGAACAAGCTAAGCTTGGTTTCACTTAAATAAGGTAAAATTCTTCACTCCTAAATTTTAGCAGCCTATTTCTATATGG
>NZ_JBATGR010000188.1:0-4576 GCF_049665975.1 Eudoraea sp. | reverse complement strand
GATCTGGCCTACTCAAGATACTTTAAGGGTTTTGATATTTTCAATACATATAAAACATACCAACTCGAAATTCTTCAAATCCCATACTTGCTAAAGAAAGGCATTCAGTTGGTTAATAAGTTTTATAGCAAACCAAGATATCCGGATGGCTCTAAATCAATGAAAATAGCCACCCTTTATAAGGTGATGGACCTAGAATTGAAGGAGTTGAATATCGCTATGGAAATTCTCCATTCGGAAGGCATAGACTTTTTAAATATTTGTTGTTCAGAAGGGGATTATTTATACAACACATTTAAGCCTATTTCAATATCTCGATATGATTATTATTTAGTAAGCACATTAAAATTGACAGAGCAAGATCAAATTAAATTAGATGTAAGATGTATGTAGAGAAGAGACAAAGACTATCTGTTTACAGAGACCTAATAATAGAAATAGTTTCTATAGGATTTATCTGTTTTGTTTCCTTATTACTTGTTTCTATATCCAGTTTTTTTGAAATAATGTTATTCTTTGCCATTGGTTTTATAGCCTTTGGTCTCTTAGAATATTTTATACATCGATTCGTTTTTCACCTTAGAATAAAGAAAGAACCCTATAGAAAATGGGTTTATGATATTCATGGAGTACACCATAAATACCCCTCCGATCAGAGATTTTATAAAACCTCAATTTACTTGAAAATTGCCCTTGTTTTAGCAATTAATATCATAGGCTATAGTACAGGTGGTGGGCATGGTCTTATTTTTAGTTCTGGATTTGGCAGTGGATATGCTTTTTATTTGTTTGTCCATTATATCGTTCATCATTATAATGCTCCTAAAAACTCCTTAAAGTTCTTCTGGGTGTATCATGAAATACATCACCACATAAACCCAAAAAACGCCTATGGAGTTTCCAATCCATTTTGGGATATGGTCTTCCAAACGTATCCCAGAGGACAGGAGTTTACAATGGCAAATAGGAGCTTGAAAAATCATTTAAAATGAAAGGGACAAAGCTTTATGTTAATCTAATATTTTCCCTTCTTATAGCCGGTCTCGTTTTGGGGTTATTTTATTTAAAGAATATAAATTTTGAGGTAAATGCAAATGATTATTTCCCAGAAGATGAAAAAGCCCTAAATGATTATAAGGACTATAGAAATTTATTTGCTTTAAATCCAGATCACACAATTGGACTACTCATTCTTTCAAATGGCTCCCTTTATGATAGTGTTTTTTTTAAAAAGCTAAAGAATACAATTAAAACGATAGAATCACAATCAGAGGTGTCGATGGTTAAGTCTTTATTTAATATACGAAAACCGCATAAAGTTTTAAATGGTTTTATAAATCTTCCCATAATCCATCCAAACTCATCCGAAAAGTATAAAGAAGACAGTATTCAGGTAATCAAAAACAGACTGCTTACTTCAGAATTTATAGGCAAAAATCAAGAAAGTACTTTTTTAGTTATCCGTTTAACTGAGGATCTTGCAAAAAGTGAATTATCAAAAACAATTGAAAAATTAAAAAGAATTCTGAAATCCCAAAACTTTAAAAGGAACTATTTTATCGGAAGGCCCTTTATAGAAAGTACGTTTAGCACATTAATGGTAAAAGAACTAAAATACTTAGGAGTTATATTGGTTCTTGTTATGACTTTTTTAATGATGTTGATTTTCCGATCATTGTCATTGGTTTTTATCACCTTAATTATAATATTCTTTTCGTTGATAATGACTTATGGGATTTATGGTTTTTTTGGTTTTAGACTTGAGGTGCTTTCCAATATTTTACCGGTTCTTATCATTTTATTTAGCATTAATAATTGCCTTCATATTTATAAAAAATATCAAAAAGAATTAAAAGATAATTCTGATCCGGGAATAGTCCGCAAAAAAGTAATAAAGGAAAAATTCCCTGATATTGCCCTTGCCAATCTTACCACGGCAATAGGGTTTGGAAGCTTGTATTTTTCAGTTTTGCCGGCTATGAAATATTTTGGTTTATATGCAGCTATTGCAATTATGAGCACCTTGACAGTTAATTTGGTGTGTTTTAGTTTTCTATTTATGAAACCCTTTTTTAGAAATATTATGAAGAGATTGAGTACAAATACGTTGCCATTCTCTGGCTGGTATATTGTAGCTTATAAGAGACTTTTAGCTATAAAAAGCTGGCGTATTAGCGCTGTAATTGTTTCAATAATCATCCTCATTGGAATATTTAAAATTGATACGAATACTAAAAAATTAACTAACCTCCCGGATGAAGAGAATTTGAGAGAAGGTATTATTGAATATGGAAGGGAATTCGGTGGTGAAAATGGCTTTGATATAATGATTAGACCTAACCAAAAAACCTCTGTAGATGGTATATATAGAGATATAGTCCTTGCTTCTGATACGATTACTAAATATCTAATTAAGGAAGGTGTTTACAATGTTAAATCAGTAGCCCAGGTTCAGGATTATCTCTATGATCAATTTGGCAAAAGGGATTTAGTCATGGGGGAAGCAGGAAGTATTAAAATGAATCTATATAACGATTCGGTAAAAGCAGGCCGCATTAGTGGAAGGATGAAGGATTTAGGAAGAACTTATAGGATGGATATTGAAAAACGCTTGAGGCCCTTATTATCTTCTTTATCTTTTAAATATAACTTGGAATTTTTCATAACAGGGGAGGACTATCTTAACGATCTAGCCCATTCTTATCGAATTAAAGAAATGTTTATCGGATTACTCTTTTCCATCATTATTGTCTCACTTTTAATCTCATTGAGTTTTAAATCCTTCTTCTATTTTTTAATTTCATTTTTGGCAAATATGCTACCATTATTAATGATTGCAGGTTTGATGGGCTGGCTGGGAATCGAACTAAGAGGGTCAACTTCTATATTGTTCACGATTGGTTATGCCATAGCCGTTGATGATACCATTCATTTTTTAAGTGAGTTAAGGCGCAATCGGAAAAAAGAATTTGGTATTAATGACGCTATATTGGATACCTTAAACAATGTGGGTAGTCCTATATACCTATCATCATTGATTTTGAGTATTGGTTTTTTTGTTTTGCTTTTTTCAAGTATGTGGGATCTGGCAATCTTTGGCTTGTTAATCGGACTCTTTATTCTGGCAGCAATGCTTTGTGATCTTTTGATATTGCCATTTATAATTTCAAAAATTAAAGTAAAAAACAATGATTGAGGAAAAGACTTTAATCGTTATTAATATGGCGGCTAATTCCGGAGCAGCTAAATGCAAATGGGAAACAATAGAAAAGGAGGTTTTACAATATATAGGAGGGGAGGTAATAGTTAGAGTCTATTCTCCGCCCTTTGATTTGCAGTCTTTTTTTAAGGAAATTATCAATCAGGAATATTATCAGTTTATTGTTGGAGGGGGAGATGGCACTATAAATTTCGCAGCAAATATTTTGTACGAACTTCAGGTACAAGGTCTTTTAAAGAGTTTCACTTTAGGTGCATTGGCCCTTGGCTCTAGTAATGACTTTTTTAAACCCATGGCCCATTTAATTAATGGAATTCCCGTCAGAATAAATATAAAAAGCGCCAGATTCGAAGATATTGGAAGTGTCAAAATAGATAATTCCAATGGTGAGAAACTAGAAAAAATATTCTTGGTAAATGCGGGGCTTGGAGTTACTGCCGACGCCAATTTTTTATTTAATAACCCTAACAAACTAATAAATTTTTTAAAGCCCAAAGCTACTCAACTGGCTATTTTAGCAACAGCCTTAATTACTATTTTCAAACACTCAAATAAGACCATAACAATAAGGATTCAGAAAAAGATAATTGAGGTCGCTATGTCTAACCTATCAATAATCCTTATTCCTTATATCTCCGGGTCCTTTCATTATAACAAGGAACGCTCAGAAAAGAATCGGTTTGATATTTTCTTATGTAAAGAAATGGGCCGATTATCTCTGTTAAAGACTTTAATTGATTTATCGAGGGGAGAGTTTAAGATTGGAAAGGATCGAATTGTTTACTATTCCAAAAATTTGAGGATAAAATCAAAAAATGACATTCCCTTGGAAATTGATGGGGAAATTTTTCTTGGAAGGTCTTTTGATTTTGAATTGATTTCTAAAAAGATATGTCTAGCCACCTAAATTATGAAAAAGAAAGTATTTAATTTGATGACTTTGGGATTTTGGAAGAGTTATTTGATCCATATGCGTCCCTATCTCTTTTTTATTTCCGGTTTTGCCGGTATGTCTGGAATTGCCCTTACTAAGGCGAATCTTGATTTAAATTTTTGGATTGTTTTAATTCCCTTTTTTCTGTCCTATGGATTCGGGCAAGCCTTAACGGACTGCTTCCAAATTGATACCGATAAGATTTCTTCTCCTTACCGACCTTTATCGCAGGGTATAATTAGAAGAATTGATGTCCTTGGAGTAAGTGGTGTTGGGCTTGTGGTTTGTATATTGATTCTCTGTTGGTTTAATCCATATAATTTGATTTTTGGGATATTAAGTTTTGGAGGCTTGGCTACATACTCTTATATAAAACGTCATTTTTGGGCATTAGGACCCGCTTATAATTCTTTAATTGTCTC
>NZ_JBATGR010000187.1:0-2233 GCF_049665975.1 Eudoraea sp. | reverse complement strand
CATAATCCCTACATCAAATCTTTCTTTGGAGTAATCCAATGCCAATAATCTTGCTTCCCTTGTCTTTAAGGCGGCGTCATATTCCTGAGAGCTATTAATAACATCCACGTAGGACTGATTTATATTTGTTTCCAGGTCTAATTTATTTTGCTCCAGGTCTAGTTGTGCCTTTAATACATTTATTCGAGATCGCTTAATATTATTCCGAGTACTAAAGCCGTTAAAAACAGGAATACTTATTTGTGCTCCAAAGGCGATACCATCATTAATCCATAGCTGATCTTTAAAAGGGATTACCTGTCCTGTTATTGGATCAAAAAATTGATCGGAATAACGTGTATTATAATTAACAAAAGCGTCTAGTGATGGATAGGCTGCACCTTTGGCTATAGCTAAATCTTTTTCTGCCAAATCCACATTGGTCTCGAAAAATTTGGTTTCATACCAGTAGGATAAGGCTTTATCAAAAATAACCTTAGGAGAATTTTTCAATATATCAGCAGCAGGAACCTCAAATTCAGCATCTGAAATATCAAAGTTTTCATAGTCTGTTATTTGCAGTAACTGCGCCAAATTAATACGTGAAATAAGAACTTCGTTTTCAGCATTAATAATTTGCTGCTCACGGGTTGCCGCGGTGGCTTCAATTTCCAATAAATCTCCTCTGGCCACCACACCTGACTCAACTAATTCTCTAGTTTTATTTAAGTCCTGTTCGGTAACAGCATATAGTGCCTTAGCAACTTTAGCGGCTTCCTTGTTAGACAAAATACTTAAATAATTAATAGCCACATTTAAACGAATATCGTTTACCAGGTCGTCCAATCGGTATTTGCTTCCAATCGCGTTAAGTTTAGCCCTGTTAAGCCTGTGAATATTTCTCAATCCATTAAATAAATTCACTGATGAGGTAACACTTCCGGAAGAAGTTATTTGGGTAGTGTTCACCGGTTGATTGTTAGTTGGATCAAAAGACAGACCAGTATTGCTTTGTCCATTTAACATTCCATTTAAATCAGGAAGGAAGTCGCCAATGGCATCCGATTTATCAATCGTAGACAACTCCAGGTCCAATTCATATTGTTGAATGGTCAGGTTATTTTCAACTGCGTAGTTGACGCATTCCTCAAGGGTCCATATTTTTTTCTGAGCAAAGGCAATTCCAGTCATGCACAGGAATAGCACTACAGTTATTTTATATTTCATCTGTCGTTTTTTGATAATTATAATTGATTGACTATTCGTATTTAGCTTAATTATTCTTCTTCACTTTCCTCCTCTTCGTCTTCCCCTTTTTTAATCGGCTCGGTTTTATTCCAGACTTTTACTTCATCTTCTTCGGTTATTCCCGAGATAATTTCCACGTTAACCCCATCTGAAATTCCTATTTCAACTTCTTTGCGCTCAAATTTCTGATCACCAACGGCAACTTCCACATAGGGTTCATCTGTTTCCTTATCAAATTGCAGGAGTGCTTCAGGGATTACCATAACGCTGTCCTTTTTCTCAAGAACCAAAGAGGCATTCGCACTATATCCCGCTCTGATCATAACGCCCTCTTCAACAACCACATCGCCTTCTATTTTGAATTGTACCGCACCCGACTCTTCTATTCCTTTTGGTGCGATAAACTTTAACTTTGCTTCAAATTTTTCATCTTCCAGGGCTCCTAAACTAATTTCAAGGGGCATTCCTATCTCTAGTTTCCCTACTTCCCCTTCATCAACCTTTCCTTCAAAAATCATCTTGCCCAAATCGGCAATGGTCGCAATGGTTGTTCCATCGTTAAAGTTATTGCTCTGAATTACCTGATCTCCTTCCCTTACCGGAATTTCCAACAATGTACCTGCAACCGTTGCACGAATGTTAGTATTCGCACTTGAAGAACCTCCGGCAGAGCCTCTTCTGATAATCTGATAATCTGCACGAGCATTGTCCAATTCCTGAATGGCCTGATCATATCTTAATTGCAAGACGTTAAAGTCCTGGCTGGAAATAACCACTTTATCAAATATGGCCTTATTCCGTTTATATTCAATTTCAGTATTGCTTAATTCAATCTCTGCATTTCTTACTATTCCTCGGGCCTGATTTAAGGATTGCTCATTGGGTACCACTTTTATTACAGCAATTAAATCGCCCGCCTTAACCTGAGCGCCTTCTTCCAGATAAATGGTTTCAATAATTCCGGATATTTGAGGTTTGATCTCAATCTCATCCTCAGGGATTACTT
>NZ_JBATGR010000186.1:0-3737 GCF_049665975.1 Eudoraea sp. | reverse complement strand
AAACGTTTTACCGAACACCTTAATCCCAGGTCAATGAGAGTTGTTGCACTTTCTAAACCTACCGACGTAGAAGGGGGTCAATGGTATTTTAGGAGATATATTAAAGAACTTCCAAATCCGGGTGAGATTGTTTTTTTTGACAGGAGTTGGTATAACAGAGCGGTAGTTGAACCCGTAATGGGCTTTTGCAATAAGCAAGATTATAATCAATTTATGGTCCAGGTTCCGGGGTTTGAACATATGCTCTATGAAGATGGCGTTCAGCTTATAAAATTTTGGTTTTCTATTTCCAAAAAAGAACAAAAAAAGCGAATAGAAAGTCGGTTATTAAATCCTTTAAAAAAATGGAAATTTAGTCCGGTAGATAAAAAAGGACAGGCTTTGTGGGATAAATACAGTTATTATAAAGAACAAATGTTTTCCAAGACACATACCACTTTCAGTCCATGGATAATTGTTAAGGCTAACAGCAAAAAGACTGCCCGTCTTGAGAGTATTCGTTATGTACTTTCCAAGTTTGATTATACGCGAAAAACAAAACACAAAACCAGCATATTACCAGATCCTAACATAGTTCTCAGGTATTACAGGCATATTGAACAAATTGACATATAGAAAATGACATCAAAGGACACAAAACAAATTCAACTTAGTGAAGATGATATTTCATTGCTTAACTCCCCTATTGGATTGAGAAGTCTATTATCTGATAAGAAGACTAATGTTGAAAAGGCCTTGCGATTAACGAAGCACGAACTAAAAATTAAAGAACTTCAAACAGAACTTATTAAGCTTCAAAATTGGGTAATAGCAAAAAACAAAAAAATAGTTGTAATTTTTGAAGGCCGGGATGCGGCGGGTAAAGGAGGAGCCATAAGAAGAATCACCGCATATATTAACCCCAGGCAATACAGGATAGTGGCCTTACCCAAACCAACTGTCGAGGAAACGGGGCAATGGTATTTTCAGCGTTATGTAAACAAACTTCCAAAACCCGGAGAAATGGTCTTTTTTGACCGAAGTTGGTATAACCGTGCGGTTGTAGAACCAGTGAATGGCTTTTGCACTAAGCAGCAGTATCAGAATTTTATGAAACAGGTAAATAGTTTTGAAAGAATGATCATGGATTCGGATACTTATTTAATAAAATTCTATTTTTCAATTTCCAAAGAGGAACAAGCTTTTCGGTTTAAGGAGATTAAATCTGATCCTCTAAAAAAGTGGAAAATGACCGCGGTAGACGAAAAAGCCCAGGAATTGTGGGATGAATACACTGAATTCAAAGTAAAAATGTTTGATCACACTCATTTAAAAGATTCTCCTTGGGTTATTATAAATGCCGATAGAAAAACAGATGCCAGAATTAAGGCCCTGAGTTATATAATAGAGACTATCCCTTATGAAATTGTTGAAGAGGAAGAGGTTTAAATAGAATATTTAAGATTGTCGTATATTTACTTTAGGATTATGATGGTAAAACTAGTTTCCTTAGCGGCTTCCTTCCTTATTCTGATACAAAGCTTCAACATTTGTATCAGAGATCTTGTTGATCTTAGTGAATTAATAGAGCATGCTAAATTTCATTCTGAAAAATATGGGGATAATTTGTTTGTCTTTATCTCAAAGCATTATGGTGAGCTTGAAGCGGATCACAATAAAAAACATCAGGAAGAAAAACAAGAACACGAAGAATTGCCATTTCAACACCAACCACATATGACCTTGCTTTCCGCTTTCATGATAAAGGATTTACAAGCTTATAATATTAAACCCGTTGACGATTTGGTAACTTCAGCTACAGATTTCTTTTATCAGGCTTCATATTCTAATTGCGAGAAAGAAGCCCCTTTCCAACCCCCCCGCGCGGTATAATTCATCTTCGTTTATTTTTTTCCTAGGCATAATTTTCCTTACTAATTATGCATGATTATCAATCATTATTCCATGGATTATGTTATCACGTATTATAGAATTCAGTATTAAGAAGAAGTTTATTGTCCTCTTATTCACCCTGATTTTAGTTGGATTTGGGCTGTATTCCCTAACCCAGATATCTATTGGTGCCGTTCCGGATGTTACCAATAATCAGGTTCAGGTAATTACCACTTCGAGAAGTCTATCTACCCAGGATATGGAGCAGTTTATTACCTATCCTGTTGAGCTTGAAATGGCGAATTTACCCGGTGTTTTGGAAATCAGGTCTATTTCTAAATTTGGGTTATCGGTTGTGACCATTGTCTTTGAAGATAAAATGGGAACATATCTGCCCCGTCAGTTAATTGCCGAAAAAATTAAATCTGCCTCGGAGAAAATCCCTGAAGGTTTCGGTAGCCCGGAAATGGGGCCTATTACTACGGGACTAGGAGAAATCTATCAGTATATCCTTGATGTAAAACCCGGATATAAAGGAAAATATTCGACTGTAGACTTAAGAACTATTCAGGATTGGGTGGTAAAAAGACAACTCTCAGGTATTCCCGGGGTTGTTGAAGTGAATACCTGGGGAGGATTTTTAAAACAATATGAAGTTGCAATTAGTACGGAAAAACTAAACGCGATGAAAATCACTGCAAAAGAGGTCATAAACGCTCTGGAATTGAACAATAGTGTTACAGGTGGTGGTTATATCGAAAAAGTAAATCAGGCCTATTTTATTCGTGGCGAAGGCTTAGCCACTTCTTTGGAAGACATTGAAAACATTGTAGTAAAAAATCAGAATTCAATCCCAATCTACATAAAAGATGTAGCTAAAGTTGGTTTCGGAAGTGCCACACGTTTTGGAGCTATCACAGCCAATGGCGAGGGTGAAAAGGTTTTGGGGCAGGTAATGATGCTTAAAGACGCAAACTCCAAAAAGGTTATTGATGCCGTTAAAGAACGAGTTTCAACAATCTCAAAAACATTACCTGAAGGGGTACAAATCAACGCCTTCCTGGATAGAAGTGAGCTTATAAATAAAACAACTTTTACGGTGACTGAAAATTTGATTTTTGGCTGTCTGATCGTAATTTTTGTTGTGGTCCTGCTATTGGGCAATTTACGTTCAGGTTTAGTGGTAGCCTCCGTAATTCCGCTCAGTCTGCTATTTGCTATTTTTATGATGTACCTTTTTGATGTTGATGCAAATTTGATGAGCTTAGGTGCCATCGACTTTGGAATAATTATAGATGGGGCAGTAATTATTGTTGAATTCATTGCATTTCAAATCTCCGGAAAACGGGATGAGATGAGTAAATTATCTCATTCTGAAAAAATAAAATTCACAGATAAAATAACTTACCAAGGGGCCTCCAAGATGATGAACTCCGCAATTTTTGGTCAGTTTATCATCCTGATCGTTTTCATCCCTATTCTTTCACTAAGCGGAGTTGAAGGTAAAATGTTCCGCCCTATGGCATTAACATTTAGTTTCGCCCTTATTGGTGCAATGATCTTATGTTTTACCTATGTTCCGGTAGTATCATCAATGTTCCTGAAACCTTCAGATCCTTCTAAAAAGAACATTTCAGTTCAATTAATGCGCTGGCTCAATAAATCTTTTGATCCGGTAATCCACTGGGCATTTAAAAGAAAAAAAATAGTGTTAGGTCTTGCGTCTTTAATCTTATTATTAACTATACCCCTTTTTATATCACTAGGCGGCTAATTTGTTCCAACATTAGATGAGGGTGATTTTGTAATACAACCTGTTTTAAAAACCGGGACATCGCTTAGTAAAACGGTAGAAACCACAACGA
>NZ_JBATGR010000185.1:0-7441 GCF_049665975.1 Eudoraea sp. | reverse complement strand
GATTATTGCCAATTCAAAAATATACGATCAAAAACTATTGGGAATATTAAACGAAAAGCAATACCAGCGTTATATTACTTTGTGCACCGAGGCTATGCGCAGACCACTTAAGGGATTAATCTCCGAGGACATATCGCCAGAGTGATTTTAACACTTCAGAAAAGACGAAAGTGTTGGTAATGGAGTGCTAACCTAAAGGAAGTTTGTATTTTTGAACAAAGTTTTTTTAGACTATGTACAAGCTCCTCATCAGACCTTTTCTATTCCTTTTAGATCCGGAAAAAGTACACCACCTTTCATTTACAATTATTAAACTACTATCTAAAATTGGATTTTCAGGTTTCTTCAGATTCCTTTATCTGATAGATGACGAACGTTTGGAGCGAGAGGTTTTTGGAATAAAATTTAAAAATCCTGTAGGCCTTGCAGCCGGTTTTGATAAAAACGCCAAATTGTATAATGAACTCTCCAATTTTGGATTTGGTTTTATTGAGATTGGTACGGTAACACCTAAACCACAAATTGGTAATCCAAAAAAAAGGCTTTTCAGATTAAAAGCAGATCAGGCAATAATAAATAGAATGGGTTTTAATAACCTAGGTGTTTTTGAAGTGATTGACAACTTAAAGGGAAAACACAATGTTATAATAGGCGGGAATATTGGTAAAAACAAAATCACACCAAATAATCTTGCCACCAAAGATTATTTAATATGTTTTGATGCACTTTTTGATCATGTTGACTATTTTGTGGTGAATGTAAGTTCTCCAAATACACCGGGCCTTAGGGAATTACAAGATAAGGAACCTCTTACGGCACTCCTGATAGCTTTAAAACGTGAAAACCAGGTATACGCGCAAAATAAACAAGTAGTTGAGAAACCTATTCTTCTAAAAATAGCTCCTGACCTTACGGATGAGCAGTTATTAGATATAATTCAAATTGTTGAAGATACCCGGATTGATGGTATAATTGCTACAAATACTACTATAGCAAGAGAAAACCTGAAGTCAGATTGCGTTCTCGTAGAAGAAAAGGGAGGTTTAAGCGGAAAACCTCTTACGAGCAGAAGTACCGAAGTAATTAGATTCTTGTCTGAAAAAAGTAATAAGGCATTTCCAATAATAGGAGTAGGCGGAATTCATTCTGCTGAAGATGCTATTGAAAAACTTGAAGCTGGTGCAGATTTAATTCAGCTATGGACAGGATTTGTATATGAAGGACCTGCTTTGGTAAACCAAATAAATAAAGCTATACTGGCCAAATCCTAATCCCTGCTTTTATATGCATTGGGTCAAAAAATACATTAGCAAATTTATAAATGGTAATCCGGACAATTATTTTGTCCAATAATCAACTACTAATACATCATCCACAGAAGGGCCAATAAGACTTACAAAGGCCTTATGATCTGGATGTGGTAAATATATTGCACGATCTTCTTCACTTTTAAAACTGACAAAAAAGCAATGTGTAAATCCTTTATCCAGTCCTTCCGGACTATTGTTTAAACCCCATTCGAAATCAGAGATTTGTGGTATTTTATCCGCTAAAGAAGCAAAAGCTTTTTCAAAGGACTCTAGTTGATCCTCAGACGTTTCTTTCTTAAACTTAAAAAGGACAACATGTCTTAAAACGCTGTCATTCGTATTTTGCAATTCGGTTTTTGTCCCATTCAATTTTTTATCCATTTTTATAGAAGTAAAGCTAAGTGACACCAGGCCAAGGACCGCCGTGATTAAAAGTATTTTAGTTTTCATAAATAAATTTTTTGTAAGATAAAGAAAAGCAGTAAACTTTTGTATTTTGAGCTATAATTCATATATCTTCTTAGCTTGAATTACGAAATACTTTCTGCTTTTATCCTGGCAACGGCTGCGCTGGCAATATCACCGGGACCCGATAATATTTATGTCTTAACACAAAGTATATCCAATGGCATAAAATATGGTCTCTCAACTACCGCAGGCCTGATTACAGGTTGTATTGTTCATACTACTTTCCTTGCATTTGGCGTCTCGGCACTGATTAAAGATAACGACCAGCTATTCTTCGTTATTAAACTATTTGGAGCATTTTATTTATTTTACCTGGCTTATAAGGTTTATTATACCAAGGTGCATATTAAATTGGATAGTACAGAGATTCCGAAAAAATCTTTAAGTCAATTGTTTAGACAAGGTTTTATAATGAATGTACTCAACCCGAAGGTTACTATTTTCTTTCTTGCTTTTTTCCCCGGATTTCTTTTTAGTAAAGATTTGAATACAGTAATTCAATTTTATGTTCTTGGTTTAATATTTATGATAGTTACATTCCTTATTTTTTCTTCAATTGCATTGCTTTCAGGGTCTATTGCCGAACAAATAAAGAGAAATACCGGGATAGCATTATTTCTTAAGTGGTTACAAATAGTAGTCTTTTCCGGCATAGGCATTTACTTGTTATTTTCGGATAAATAACACTAATTTTGATAAATACTAGATTCGCTATATGCCCGAAACAGTCAAGATAATTGAATGTCCAAGAGATGCTATGCAAGGCATTAAAAGCTTTATTCCAACTGAGAGTAAAATTGCATACATTCAATCATTGCTGGGTTGTGGTTTTGATACCATAGATTTTGGGAGTTTCGTTTCACCAAGGGCCATACCACAGATGGCCGATACTGCTGAAGTGCTTTCAAATTTAGACCTGTCCAAATCAAAGAGCAAGTTATTGGCTATTGTAGCCAATGTACGAGGGGCAAATGAGGCAAGCGTTTACCCCGAGATTGACTATTTGGGCTATCCATTTTCAATTTCTGAGAATTTTCAAATGCGTAACACGCATAAAACCATTGCACAGTCAATAGATGTATTAAACGAAATTCTGGAAATAGCTTATGCAACGAACAAAGAGGTTGTTACTTATATATCTATGGGATTTGGCAATCCATATGGTGATCCATGGAGTTTAGAAGTTGTTGGAGAATGGGCAGAAAAATTGGCTAATATGGGAGCCCGAATATTGTCCTTGTCTGATACAGTTGGGACCTCCACCCCGGAAGCTATTAACTATTTATTTTCACATTTAATTCCCAAATATCCGAATGTTGAATTTGGAGCGCACTTGCATACAACACCAAACAGATGGCATGAAAAAGTTGATGCTGCATATAAAGCAGGCTGTCGTAGATTTGATGGAGCGATAAGAGGATTTGGAGGCTGTCCTATGGCCAAGGATGAATTAACCGGCAATATGCCCACCGAAAAAATGTTATCTTATTTCACTGAAAACAAGGTAGATACCGGAGTTAAGTGGATGGTCTTCGAAGCTGCACATAATAAGGCTTCCGAGCTGTTTTCCAACTACCAATAAAGTCTTCCTTAGAATTGAATTCCTTTGCCGGTATTATTCTCTATATTAATATTGCAATAAGATCCCAATAAAAGCTCCAAACGGATGGCCGGGGCGCAAACCTGCAGGAACACGGGATACAGCATATGTTTCATCCAATAGATTAATGATTCTCCCATTGATACTGAAATGATCATTCAGATGATACTTTGCCGATAAATCTATTACAAAACTGGATGGTACTAATTCATTGGCTGGAATCCTGCCACTTCCGGCTTTGGTTCTAAAAGAGCCATTGTATCTTCCGCTGAGATTTAGTTCATAGGAAGGATGCTCCAGAGAAATCAAGGCATTAAACTGATGTTTGGGGATATAAGGCATTTCATCTCCTGCAGTAACTTCTCCCCAGATATCATTGGGGCTGTCAAAACTACTTCTGAATTCTGCATTGGTGAACGTATAGGCAAAAGTTATGGGAAGCCTTAGATTCTTGTGTTTTTTTAAAGCACTGTAATTTAATAAGACTTCTAATCCTGTCACATTTACTTCTCCGGCATTAAACTGTTCCAAACTTCCAGTGCCTCCGGTAGCAGCCAGATCGCTTCCTAAAAGATTGCTATAATCATTAAAAAATCCTACAAGTTCTCCTGAAAAGCTTCCCAGTGTAAATCGGGATCCAAGTTCATAATTGACACTTTCTTCCGGCTGTTCACCTTCTTTGCTTGTTGGCGGCGAAAACCCTTTGTGAATACCACCAAAAAGTGATATCTGGTTGAAATTATAATTGAAACCTATTCCTGGAATCCAAACGTTCACTTGGTTTTCACGGGTAGAGAGGTCAATACCCTGGCGTGAGACGTCATTTTTACCATAGTCTTTTCGCCCCAGGGAAATAGACTCATACCTTAATCCCGGGGCAATGGTAAGGTCTCTGTATTTAAGTTTATAAAGTATATAACTGGAGAAGGCACTGGCATCACTGATCCGATTGGCATCAGTACCTGGGATACCCGCCGTAGTCAGGTTCATGATACCATCGTCAATACCATAACTATCAACCCATTGAAATCTATCTTCAAAGTCAGTATGAAAACGAGCCCCTAATTCCAAATCATGAAAGGTATTGTCACCACTCCAATGGTAATCAAACTTCGTCTGAATACCTTTGGAAACATATTTTCTATTATTGGCCTTTACTAATAAGGCATCGGCCGCTTCGTCCTGGTTCCCTGAGATAACGCTGTAATATTCCTGGTTGCTTATAGGGTCTTCAAGAATATTTGCAAGACCCCTGCGGTCTCCATTAAGTGTTACGGCGTCTAGTTTATACCAGTTTCTGGCAAATCCATTGTAATAGGCTGTTGTAGTGATATGGAAATAATCGCTGAAATCCAATACATAAGTGGCGGCCGCCTGAATATGATCATTGACCATTTCATCTTCCTGAGACCCGGCATACCTCCTGAATGGAGTAATTGCAAAATCATTATCGGTTAGACCAACATATGTTTCATTGGACTCCTCATCGGAATATTGGAATTTCATGTCCAGAATATGCTTTAGTTTGGCTTCGGGGTCAGAATTTAGTCTAAACTTTGCAACAACATCATTTTTGTCAAAACCTGTATTTCCGCCATTATCCAAATCTTTAAAACCATCGGAATTAAAGTTTAAATATTCAACGCTATATCCAAAATGCTTTTTGGAATCCCCTAATTTTAAATGTAGTTCTCCGCTATTATAGGTTCCATAACTGGCCAGTAATGAGGCTTGAAAAGAACCAGGAATTGTTGAAGACATCATATTTATGGCTCCACCGGTGGTAAAAGGACCGTATTGAACCTGGCTGCTGCCTTTAAGAATTTCTACAGCCTGCATCCGGGCAACTGATGGGAAATAATAAGCAGCCGGAGCACTATAAGGTGCAGGAGCAATTAGTACACCATCTTCCATCAAAGTAATTTTTGCGCTCCTTTCCGGTGAGGTACCCCTTAGACTAATATTTGGACGTAACCCAAATCCATCTTCTTCAACAAGAGTTACTCCGGGTACAGATCGCAAAACCCGGTTAATATCCGTGTAGTTATATTTCAATAGTTCAGGTTGCGATGCATAGTAGGCAGAGCCAGTTCTGTTCTTCGCCTGGAATTTGCTTCCCAGAATGGCATTGGCAGATAGTACTACTTCCTCCAGTTTTATAAGGTTAGAATCCTGGGCTTTAGTAATGAGGCGGGTTGATTGCCCATAGGACAGATTCAGAACAATACCGGTTAAGAGAAAGGCAAGAAAACACTTCATTTAATTTAGACTAATTATAAATAGAGTTAAATGTAGTTGTCAAAATTAGTAACTAAATTCAAAATATAAAAGCTTATTTAGATTAAATAAAAATAAAATTATCTACTTTTTTCATTTTGAGAGGGTTGCATGTTACACTGAAGAATGATCTCTGGTTAAAATGACATTGTCCAAAAAGTTGTTCTGGTAAAAAAGTGTATATTTGCACGCAATTAATCCTTAATTGCCATGGAAGCTCACCTTAATAAAATTCTTGGAGAAGGTCTCACATATGACGACGTACTCCTTGTTCCGGCTTTCTCTGAAATTTTACCCAGAGAAGTAAATATTCAAACAAAATTTACTAAAAATATTACCATAAATATTCCTATTGTTTCCGCTGCGATGGATACTGTTACTGAATCACAAATGGCCATTGCTATGGCCCGTGAAGGAGGTATTGGCGTATTACACAAGAATATGACCATTGAACAACAGGCAGTGAAGGTTCGAAAAGTAAAAAGAGCTGAAAGCGGGATGATTTTGGATCCGGTTACATTGCATCTTGATGCATTGGTCGGCGACGCCAAAGCAAATATGCGGGAACATAGTATAGGAGGTATTCCCATTGTTGATGAAAATCAAAAACTTATCGGTATTGTAACCAACAGAGACCTCAGGTTTGAAAAAGACAACAATCGTCCAATTGCTGAGGTAATGACAAAATCCAATCTTATTACTGTCGCAGAAGGGACTTCCCTGGAGCAGGCGGAAGGCATACTTCAGATCAATAAAATAGAAAAACTTCCGGTTGTAAATAGTTCAAACAAACTTGTTGGACTTATCACCTTCCGGGATATTACGAAGCTTACCCAAAAGCCAATATCAAATAAAGATAAATATGGAAGGTTACGAGTTGCAGCGGCTATTGGGGTAACTCCCGATGCTTTGAAAAGAACAGAAGCTTTGGTAGTGGCCGGGGTTGATGCGGTTGTAATAGATACAGCTCATGGCCATACAAAAGGCGTAGTTAATATCCTTAAGGATGTAAAAAAACAATTCCCGGAGCTGGATGTTATAGTAGGTAACATTGCCACTGCGGATGCTGCAAAATATTTAGTAGAGGCCGGGGCTGATGCTGTTAAAGTGGGCATAGGGCCTGGTTCAATTTGCACAACAAGAGTGGTAGCAGGTGTTGGATTTCCACAATTCTCGGCGGTATTGGAAGTTGCTGCAGCTATTAAAGGTAGCGGTGTTCCGGTAATTGCGGATGGTGGAATACGCTATACGGGAGATATCCCAAAAGCTATTGCTGCAGGTGCAGATTGCGTTATGCTGGGGTCTTTGTTGGCGGGGACTAAAGAATCACCGGGAGAGACCATTATTTACGAAGGCCGAAAATTTAAGTCTTACAGAGGAATGGGTTCTGTGGAGGCCATGAAGGAAGGAAGTAAGGACCGGTATTTCCAGGATGTGGAAGATGATATTAATAAATTGGTGCCAGAAGGCATTGTTGGCCGCGTTCCCTATAAAGGAGAGCTATATGAAAGTATACATCAATTTGTGGGCGGTCTGCGGGCCGGTATGGGATATTGCGGTTCAAAAGATATTGACACTTTAAAAGAAATCGGAAAATTTGTAAAGATTACTGCTAGCGGGATTAATGAAGGCCATCCTCATGATGTGACAATTACAAAGGAATCTCCCAACTACAGCAGGTAATCTATTTCACACTACCACTATAGGTTTTCCAGTCCTTTTCCAGGTAAATATTATCTCCAAAGTATCGGGCAATATTTAAAAAGGGATCTGGTTTTTGATATCC
>NZ_JBATGR010000184.1:0-5529 GCF_049665975.1 Eudoraea sp. | reverse complement strand
ATAATTCAAGGACCAGGAAAGGAAAAAGAAAAACGGTTGCGAATAAGAAAAAGGCAACTAAATAATTAGCATAATATGGCAAAGACAAGTACCAAAGGAGCTAAAAAGCGAAAGGTAATCGTTGAATAGACTGGTGAAGCGCATGTAACGGCTTCCTTTAATAACATAATAATTTCTTTGACCAACAAAAAAGGCGATGTTATTTCATGGTCTTCTGCTGGCAAGATGGGATTTAGAGGTTCTAAAAAGAATACTCCATATGCTGCACAGGTAGCAGCTGAAGAATGTTGCAAAGTAGCTCATGAAGCGGGGTTGAGAAAGGTGAAAGTTTATGTAAAAGGACCAGGTAACGGAAGAGAATCCGCAATTCGGTCAATTCATAATGCCGGTATTGAAGTTACTGAGATTGTGGATGTAACACCAATGCCACACAACGGTTGTCGACCACCCAAAAGAAGAAGAGTTTAATTAAGTTACATATTTATAAAAGGTAAATTCACAGGAAGTGCAATTACGATTATCGAAGGATAAGCCTTAATTCATAATCACATTTCCAAATTTAAAGAAGATGGCAAGATATACAGGACCTAAATCAAAGATCGCACGTAAATTCGGCGAAGCAATTTTCGGAGACGACAAAGCTTTCGAGAAAAAAAATTATCCTCCGGGACAACACGGTAATAATAGACGTCGTGGTAAAAAATCTGAGTATGCTATCCAATTGATGGAAAAGCAGAAAGCAAAATATACCTATGGCATATTGGAGAAACAATTCAGAAACCTATTTGCCAAAGCTAACAGGAGTAAAGGTGTTACCGGTGAAGTACTTCTCCAAATGTGTGAAGCACGTCTTGATAATGTCGTTTACAGGATGGGTATTTCAAATTCCAGAAGAGGTGCAAGACAGCTCGTTTCGCATAGGCACATTACTGTTAACGGAGAATTAGTAAATATTCCATCGTATTCATTAAAAGCTGGTGATGTAATAGGGGTGAGGGAAAAATCAAAATCACTTCAGGCCATACAAGATGCACTTAGTGCAAACAGCAGTGTGTATGAATGGATGACATGGAACAATGATAAAATGGAAGGGAATTTTGTTTCTATTCCAGAAAGAATTCAGATTCCGGAGAATATTAAAGAACAATTAATCGTGGAGTTATACTCTAAATAAACAACACAAATCCGACTATGGCATTATTAAATTTTCAGAAGCCCGATAAAGTTATAATGATAGATTCCTCAGATTTCGAAGGCAAATTTGAATTTCGTCCTTTGGAACCTGGTTATGGTTTGACTGTTGGGAACGCCTTGCGAAGGGTATTGCTTTCTTCTTTGGAAGGATTTGCAATTACAGCGGTAAGAATTGATAAAGTAGAGCATGAATTTTCGGTTATTGAAGGTGTTGTGGAAGATGTTACCGAAATCATCCTTAACCTCAAACAAGTTCGATTTAAAAGACAAATTGAAGATGTTAATGAGGAAACTGTTTCCATATCTGTAAGTGGTAAAGATCAGCTTACTGCGGGAGATTTTCAAAAGTTTATCTCTGGTTATCAGGTGTTAAACCCGGACCTTGTTATTTGCAACATGGATCCTAAGGTGAGCATAAATATGGAGGTAATTATTGAAAAAGGTCGCGGTTATGTACCGGCAGAAGAAAATAAAAAGTCTAATGCACCTTTGGGTAGTATAGCTGTTGATTCAATTTTTACCCCGGTAAAAAATGTAAAATACAGCATTGAAAACTTTCGTGTTGAGCAAAAAACAGATTATGAGAAATTGGTATTTGAGATAGTTACTGATGGATCTATTCATCCAAAAGAGGCATTGACAGAAGCAGCTAAGGTACTAATACACCATTTTATGTTGTTTTCTGATGAACGTATTACCCTTGAAGCTGATGAAATAGCGCAAACAGAGACCTACGATGAAGAATCTCTGCATATGCGTCAGCTTTTAAAGACTAAACTTGTTGATATGGATCTTTCTGTTAGAGCCTTAAATTGTTTAAAGGCTGCGGAAGTAGATACATTAGGAGATTTGGTTTCGTTCAATAAAAACGATTTGATGAAATTCAGGAACTTTGGTAAAAAGTCATTGACAGAATTAGAAGAGCTGGTTATAAACAAAGGCCTTAATTTTGGGATGGATCTTTCAAAGTACAAATTAGATAAGGATTAATTTATCAATAAAGACGGGACTATTCCTGTTTTTATTAAGCATTTATATAAGTAACGATGAGACACGGTAAAAAAGTCAATCATTTAGGAAGAAAGTCAGCTCATAGAAAAGCTATGTTGGCTAACATGGCTTGTTCGTTGATTGAACATAAAAGAATTAATACAACTGTGGCAAAGGCTAAAGCCTTAAAGCAGTTTATAGAGCCATTAATAACCAAATCAAAAGCTGAGAATAATCAGACTACTGAAAAAGGAACACATAACAGGCGTATCGCATTTAAGAACCTTAGGGATAAGTATGCGGTAACAGAATTATTTGGAAGTGTTTCTGACAAGGTTGGTGAGCGGCCAGGAGGTTATACCCGAATTATTAAATTGGGTAATAGGCTTGGTGATAACGCCGATATGGCAATGATAGAACTTGTAGACTACAATGAAGTTTATAATGCTGGTAAATCTGCCAAAAAGAAAACCACAAGAAGAAGTAGAAGAGGGAAAAAGGCAGATGAGGGAGTAGTTGAAAAAGCTACGGAAACAGCTGTAGTTGAAAAAGCTACGGAAACAGCTGTAGTTGAAGAGGCTGTGGAAGCGGTAACAGAAAAAGTTAAGGAGACAGAGGCCGTAGAAACCGAGGAAGCGACTCAAGAAATTGAGGAGGTTAAAAAACCAAAGGCAACTAAAGAAGAAGCGTCAGAACCTGAAGCAACTGAGACTGATGATTCCGAAGAAAAGAAAAATGATTCTGAAGCATAAATTGTTTATAAAATTTTTAATATTTTAAAAAGGATAGACCTAAAAGTCTATCCTTTTTTTATGTTTATTTGTGAAACGTAATCTTATTTAACAATATGAAGTATCAATCCAAAAAGAAAGCACTATTATTATTAGAAGACGGGACTATTTTCTTTGGTAAGGCAGTAGGCAACAAAGAAGGAACTGCATATGGAGAAGTTTGTTTTAATACCGGGATGACTGGTTATCAGGAAATATTTACAGATCCTTCTTATTTCGGTCAACTCATGGTTGCTACTAATGCACACATAGGTAATTATGGGACCAATATGGATGAGGTGGAATCAGGTTCTGTAAAAATAGCAGGATTGATATGTAAGAATTTCAGCTATGAGTATTCAAGACCCAGTGCAGATCATAGTCTGGAAGAATTTTTGAACATAAGCAATCTATTTGCTATCTCTGATGTAGACACCAGAGCCCTGGTAAGCCATATTCGGGATCAGGGTGCTATGAATGCGGTAATCTCTACGGAAGTAGAAGATATAGACAGCTTAAGGAAATCCTTAAAAAAAGTACCTAATATGAAAGGATTGGAACTTGCTTCCAAAGTTTCAACCACAGAACCTTATTTTTTTGGAAATGAGAATGCCCAATACAAAATAGCCGCCCTGGATATTGGAATAAAAAATAATATTTTACGTAATCTGGCTAAAAGAGATGCTTATATAAAAGTCTTTCCCTACAATGCTACCTACGAGGAAATGAACGAATGGCAACCCGATGGATTTTTTATTTCCAACGGACCCGGAGACCCGGAACCTTTGCACGAGGCGGTGGAGGTAGCTCGTAAGATTATAGCTAATGATAAACCTTTATTTGGAATTTGCCTGGGTCACCAGGTAATTGCGCTGGCTAATGGTATATCTACGTACAAAATGCATAATGGTCATAGAGGGATAAACCATCCGGTATTGAACCTATTGACGGGCAAAGGTGAAATTACATCTCAAAATCATGGGTTTGCCATAAGCAGGGAAGAAACGGAGTCTAATCCCGAAATTGAAATTACACATGTTCATCTAAACGACAAAACCGTTGCCGGTATAAGGGTGCGAAATAAAAATGTTTTTTCAGTTCAATATCACCCTGAGGCCAGTCCGGGACCCCATGATGCAGATTATCTTTTTGATCAATTCTTTGAAATGATAGCTTCCGCTGTTAATAAAGATACATTGGTTTAAGGAATTGTTATATTCTGGTCTTTATGGGCCTCAATATAGCGTTGTGTCCATCCGCCTTTTGTATCTTTGCCAAATAATTCAACCTTAAAATTTAACAATATGAGTACCATAATTGATGTGCATGCAAGACAGATTCTGGATTCAAGAGGAAATCCGACCGTAGAAGTAGATGTTATAACCGAAAATGGCGTTTTAGGGCGCGCAGCTGTTCCATCCGGTGCTTCTACCGGTGAACATGAAGCTGTTGAATTGCGTGATGGAGGGAAAGCCTTTATGGGTAAGGGTGTCACTAAAGCCGTGGAAAATGTAAATAATATTATAGCAAAAAAAATAGTTGGGATGTTGGTTTTTGATCAAAACCTAATAGACCAGACTATGATAGAACTGGATGGTACTCCAAATAAATCTAAATTGGGAGCCAATGCAATCTTAGGAGTGTCTTTAGCAGTTGCGAAAGCGGCGGCCAATGAGCTGGGAATGTCTTTGTACAGATATGTAGGTGGGGTTAGTGCTAATACGCTACCGGTGCCTATGATGAATATAATTAATGGTGGCTCGCATTCGGATGCACCTATAGCATTCCAGGAATTTATGATTATGCCAATCAAAGCCAAAAGCTTTTCGCATGCTATGCAAATGGGGACTGAAATATTTCATAATCTTAAAAAAGTATTGCATAGTAGAGGTTTGAGCACTGCAGTTGGTGATGAAGGTGGGTTTGCGCCTACACTGGATGGCACAGAAGATGCTATAGAGACCATTGGACTAGCGGTTAAAAATGCCGGATATTCATTTGGTGATGAGGTAATGATTGCACTTGATTGTGCTGCTGCAGAATTCTATGAGAATGGTAAATATGATTACACCAAATTTGAAGGAGATTCGGGCGCGATTCGCACCTCAGAAGAACAGGCAGCGTATTTGGCAGATCTTAGTAAAAAATACCCTATTATATCTATTGAAGACGGGATGGATGAAAATGACTGGGATGGATTTAAGACATTAACTGATATGATAGGTGATAGCGTTCAATTAGTTGGAGATGATTTATTTGTTACCAATGTAGAAAGATTATCAAAGGGAATTAAGAACGGCATTGCCAATTCAATACTGATAAAAGTTAACCAGATTGGTACGCTTACAGAAACGATTGCCGCTGTGAATATGGCTAAAAATGCGGGATATACTTCCGTAATGTCGCACAGATCAGGTGAAACCGAAGATAATACTATTGCAGATTTAGCAGTAGCACTTAACACCGGGCAGATAAAAACAGGATCTGCTTCAAGAAGTGATCGAATGGCCAAATACAACCAATTACTTCGCATAGAAGAGGAGCTAGGTGATGTGGCCTATTATCCGCAGGAAAA
>NZ_JBATGR010000183.1:0-3903 GCF_049665975.1 Eudoraea sp. | reverse complement strand
TAGACCCCTCAAGAAGAGATGAAACTAAAGGCAAAGTATTTAAATTATCGGATTGCACCCCGGACATTACGGCACATTTAAATCTCTTGAAGGATAAATCAAAAACTATCCTCCTAAAGACCTCCCCCCTATTGGATATTACGATTGGAATCAAAAAATTAAAAAATGTTGATAAGATCCATGTAGTTGCAGTGAATAACGATGTTAAGGAGCTACTTTGGATCATTAGGAACGACAATCCGCCAGACCCTTTAATAAAAACGATCAATATCAAAAATAAACAGGATGAGGATTTTGAATTTAAACGCTCAAATGAATATTTAACTAAATCTGACTACTCCAGGCCACTGGACTTTCTGTATGAGCCAAACGCAGCTATTCTAAAAGCCGGGGCTTTTAAAACCATCGGAAATGAATTCCATTTAAAAAAGCTACACGAGCATACGCATTTATACACCTCTGAAAAGCAAGTGGAATTCCCCGGGAGAGTTTTTAAAATACTTTCTGTTAATCCTTATAATAAAAAGTCAATAGCTGCTCTTAATATTGGAAAAGCAAATATTGCTATTCGCAATTTCCCTATATCGGTTGCCGATATTAGAAAAAAATATAAAATAACGGAAGGCGGGGAGCTTTATTTATTTTTTGTAAAGGATCTCAATAATAAACTCCTGATTCTTAAATGTTCAAAAATATAGCAAAAATATTTTTCGGTATATTTAGATAATTTAACCCCCTAAGTATAACTATTGATCATAAATACATGGAATCCAAAACATTCAACATTAACAGGAGAAATTTTCTTAAAGGCGCCACAGCAGCGGCCGTATTATCTTCATTTGGAACTTACGGTTTTGAACTTATGCACAGAGAGAAACCGTGGCGAGTAGGGTTAATTGGCGCGGGTTGGTACGGCAGTAGCGATCTTTTTAAGCTCATTCAAGTAGCTAATGTGGAAGTTATATCAATATGTGATGTAGACAGCAATTTTACAGAAGACACAGCGAACCTCGTGGCACAGCGACAGAGATCAGGTAAAAAACCAAAAAAATATTCTGATTATCGGGAAATGCTGGCAAAAGAAGGCCTGGATATTGTATTAATAGGCTCCCCGGACCATTGGCATGCACTCCAGTGCATTGATGCACTAAAGGCAGGGGCTCACGTATATGTTCAAAAACCTATTAGTGTTGATGTAATTGAAGGTGAGGCCATGGTAGCTGCAGCAAGAAAATATAATAAAGTTGTACAGGTGGGTACGCAGCGCAAAAGTACTCCTCACCTAATACACGCCAAAAACAATATAGTTGACACCGGGATGCTTGGTAAAATATCTCATGTTGAAATGTGCTGCTATTTCCATATGCGGGCAAATGGCAACCCTCCTATTGAGAAAGTCCCTGATTTTCTCGATTATGAAATGTGGACAGGCCCTGCCCCACTTAGACCATATGATGGTTTACCTCACAAGAGATGGTGGCGGACTTTTATGGAATATGGCAATGGAATAATGGGTGATATGTGTGTTCATATGCTCGATACAGTTAGATGGATGCTGGCACTAGATTGGCCCAACCGCATAAGTTCTACGGGAGGTATTTATGTTCAAAAAGACGGTAAATCCAATATTTCAGACACTCAATCGGCTATTTTTGAATATGATAATCTCAATTGCATCTGGCAGCATAGAAGCTGGGGTACTCCCGATGACCCCGAATACCCCTGGTCGTTTAAATTATTTGGGGAAAAGGGAACACTTTCCGGGAGTACCATGCAATATGATTTTGTTCCATACGGGGATGGTAAACCAATACACATGGATGTAGTATATGAAAAAGAGAAATATCCCGAAGATTTAACAGAAAAGAACATAGAACTAAATGCCGCACCGGCCACGCGCTTGCATATGCTGGATTTTCTTTCAGCAATAGATAATGGCGCAAAGCCGGTTTCTGACATTTTAGATGGTCATATATCAACTGCCAGTTGTATTCTTGCAAATTTGTCTATGGAAGTTAAAAGACCTTTGGTCTATGATCCTAAAAATTTGGTAGTGGTAAATGATTTAGAAGCAACAAAATTGTTGCAAAGACCTTATCGCAGTCCATACGAACACCCTCATCCTAATCAATTTGTTTGATAAATTCGATAATACTAAAATTGGAGCATCCATTCATACAGATGCTGAGTCCACCTGCCAAGACTTTGATTCTTTGTCGCTAATGAGAAACCATGCCCGCCTTCCGGATAAATATGAAGTTCTGCAGGTACCCCTTTTTGGTTCAGAGCCTGAAAAAATAACAGACTGTTCTCCGGTGGTACAGCTTTATCGTCCGCTGCATGGAAAAGAATTGTTGGCGGCGTCTTCTCTGAAACCTGAAGTTCATTAGAAAAGTACCTAATACTTTCACTATCTGGTTCATCACCCAAAAGAGCCTTTTTGGATCCGCTATGGACCGAAGAAGAAGAAAAGGAAATAACAGGATAAACCAATGCCATAAAATCGGGCCGGGCACTTAACAAATCGGCTCCGTCAACATAATTATATACCTCATCATCAAAATGGGTCCCAAGCGTAGACGCCAGATGTCCACCAGCAGAAAATCCAATAATTCCCATCTTTTTATCATCAATATTCCAGGTTTTTGACATGTACCGTACAAGCCTCATAGCCCTTTGTGCATCCTGCAAAGGAACAAATTGATTATTCTCTAAAGATTTTGAAATTGGTAACCTGTACTTTACAACTATTCCTGCAATTCCTTTTGAATTCAAAAACTTGGCAATATCACTCCCTTCCCAATCATATGCTAAAATTTGGTACCCGCCTCCGGGAAAAATTAACATTGCCTTACCTGTACTATTCGCTTCAGATGGTAAATACACATCTATTTGAGGAGTTTGAACATAACTGATTATTTGAATAGTGCCCTTCTCAAGTATCTCCTGTTCATCAGATTCAATTCTATTCGGAATAGCATCTGCCGGCCAAAGCGGTAATATCGTATCCTGGGTATAAACATTAAACCCAAGAAATAAAATAAATAATGAAGTATATATTGTCTTAAGTTTTAGCCCGGTTTTAATTTGTTTAGCCATATCTGAACTTTATCTAATTACATTCCCATTTAAAATCTGCAATGCGGTCGTTAGAAGCACTGGAGAGGTTATAATGCCACCATTCCGTTCTTACTGACCAAAATCCGTATTTTTCCATAGTTTCTTTTAAGATTTTTCTATTGTGCAGAATTTCTTGAGGTAAATCCTTATTATCGTGATATGCCTTTTTACCAAAGAAATCAAAGTCGGTGCCCATATCCAATTCATCTCCATCTAATGTAACCAGAGTAATATCTACTGCACCTCCCTTATTATGGATGGAACCTTTAACCGGGTTTGCCACATACTGCGGATTAGGGACAATCTCCCACATTTTATATTGAACGGAATTAGGCCGGTAACAATCAAAAAATCTAATCTTATATCCCTGCTTTATAAAATCCTCGTTCGCCTTAATTAAAGCTTTTGCCGTCTTTACACGTGTATAACATTCCGCACAGTCATAGACTTTGGCTTTTAAAAAATTGTTTTCTGTGGCATATCTAAGATCATATTCAAAATCATTATTGTAGTCTGCTAAACGCACGAAGGTAGTATCAGCAACCTCATCAAAAGATTTTAGTGTGTCCACCCTGGGAGCAATTCCCGTTTGAAGAGGTGTGTCCAGGACAATAACTGAATCTGTCATTATGTCTATTACTTTCTCTTTTTCCGATTTTTCTTTGCAACCAAAAAACAGAAGGATAAAACAAACAAATAGGACGTATTTCAAAAGTGATTCTGTTAATTCAATAAATATAAAGACGAAGTTAGAGAAAATTTAAAAACACATGCGCCTTCTAT
>NZ_JBATGR010000182.1:0-8276 GCF_049665975.1 Eudoraea sp. | reverse complement strand
TATGATATTGTGAAGGCCCATGGGGGAGATTTAAAAGTGGAGACGAATGAAAATGAAGGTACGGAATTTACTATTATTTTGCCGGCGTAATCCTGGTGGGGTCCCGATAGCTCCTTCTCCATAGTATTACGAAGGAGAAGCTATCGGGATGAAGGTAGAGACCAAAGAAGGGGAAGGGACGGAATTCAGTATTCAAATTCCATTTGGTTAAAGCAACTATGAATAGATACAGAGCATAACGATTTAGTGATATATTTCTTAACTTACCTTTACCCTTAATACAAATTTTTAGCATGGACCTTATTGAACTCAAACGAATACAAGAACCCTTAAAGGAAAAATACAGAACAAACCCGGATACCGCTTTGATAACATTGAGAGCTAACTCTCACTGCGGGGAAGGGGTTACATGCAAAATTGAAACAGGAAAAATGATGGCAGAGGCTGGTTTACATCCGGCTACCGGAGGTGATGGCCTGTCGGTATGTTCGGGAGATATGCTGCTGGAGGCTTTAGCCGCTTGTGCAGGAGTAACACTTAAAGCAGTGGCTACATCCATTAACTTTAGTTTGCAGGATGCACATATTCAGGTTGAAGGCGATCTGGATTTCAGAGGCACTTTATCAGTAGACCGGAATGCCCCTGTTGGCTTTAAGGATATTCGGTTACGTTTTCAGCTGGATACCGATGAAACTCAGGAAAAGATAGAAACACTGATCAAATTAACAGAACGATATTGTGTGGTTTACCAGACCCTGATTAAAGCGAATACTGTCAGTGTTTCGATTAATTAGTATAGTACTAAAAGATCAAATGGCTAAAGGCAATCTTAAGGAAAAAAATTGCCTGCCAGAGCTTCAGCGAAGGCAGGAACAACATTTGCCATAAAACTGCCTATTGGCTAACCAGATTATATTAACTTAAAAAAAAGGGTATGAAAATATTAGTAGTAGACGACGAACATGACGTACAATTACTGTTTCAGCAGCGTTTCAGAAAAGAAATAAAAGGCGGAACGGTCCATTTTGTTTTTGCCTTTTCTGGTGAAGAAGCGCTGCGTACTTTACAGGAAATGGAGCATAAGGCGGTGTTGATTTTGTCTGATATCAACATGCCCGGAATGAGCGGGTTGGAGCTCTTGGAAAAAATTAGAAAAGACTATGATAAACCGCCCCCAACGGTTATGATGATCACTGCCTATGGCGATCAGGACAACCGGGATACCGCCGCTCGTTTGGGGGCGGATGATTTTTTGACCAAACCCCTGGAATTTGCTATCTTAAAGGAAAAATTGAAAGCAATATTATGACTTCAAAAATACTGGTAGTGGATGATGAGATTGATCTTGAGGTGCTCATCAAACAAAAATTCCGTAAGCAGATAAGGGAAAAGGAATACGTATTTGTTTTTGCGATAAACGGGAAGGATGCCTTAGAGAAGCTTCTTAAAGAACCTGATATGGATATTGTGCTGAGTGATATTAATATGCCGGAGATGGACGGTCTTACCTTACTCTCCAGAATCAGCGAATTAAACCCACTGCTTAAATCGGTTATGGTCTCGGCCTATGGTGATATGGAAAACATACGAACGGCCATGAACCGCGGTGCTTTCGATTTTATTACCAAACCCATCAACTTTGAGGACCTTACCATTACAATGGAAAAGACCTTAAAACATACCCGTCAAATAAAAGAAACCCTTAAGGCCATAAAAGAAAATAATATTTTAAAGATGTATGTTGACGAAAACGTACTGAACTTTATGGGGAGTCAGGATTATGAATCTACCATAATGGACAATGAAAATATTGATGCAACAGTTATGTTTATCGATGTTTGCGGATTTACTGCCATAAGCGAAACTACTCCTGCAGATTTAGTGGTTAAGATGCTCAACACCTATTTTGACCTTATGGTGAAAGAGATCATTGCCCAGGAAGGGCATGTAGACAAATTCATAGGAGATTGTGTAATGGCAGTTTTCAGAGGAGATTATCATTTAGACAGGGCCATTGATACAGGTCTTGCCATACGAAACCAGCTGAACCAACTAATGCCTGTCGGAGAAGCCTCTGATTTTAAACCCAAAGTATCCATAGGGATTAAAAGCGGGGAGATGATTTCAGGAAATATAGGATCTAAAAGTTTAAAGAGATTAGACTATACAGTCATTGGTGATATAGTAAACACCGCAGCCCGATTGCAGGATGCGGCCGAAGAAAACCAGATCATAATTTGTGAGAGTTGTCATGAGCAAGTGAAGGAATCCTTTCGTTGCAAAAAGATTGGCAGTATCAGCATGAAAAATAAAGCTACTCCTATTACCGTTTATGAAGTTCTGGAATAGCCTATATATTTAATACTCCCGGTTTAAAAGAGAGGCATAAAGGATAATTTCAATTTCCCAAATCTTCTTTACCTTAGCACTAAAGAAAAATTCCTTATGGAAAAACCAAAGGTCAAAAACGTATTTATACAGGGGGCAATAACTCCTGAATTTATAGCTATGGCTATTGCTAAACACCAAACAAAAACTCAGATTGGTGCTCATGATATATTTTTGGGACAGGTACGGGCAGACGAAATTGAAGGGAAAAAGGTTGAGGGCATTGAGTATTCAGCTTATGAAGAAATGGCCAACCTCAAATTTCATGAGATCAGGGAGGCTGCTTTTAAACGGTTTAACTTAAGTTGTCTGCATATTTACCACAGCACAGGTATTGTTAAGACAGGCGAAATATGTTTATTTGTATTCGTTTCCTCGCCGCACCGCAAAGAGGTATTTGAAGCTTTGCATGAAGTTGTTGAAGAAATTAAAAAACAGGTTCCCGTTTTTGGTAAGGAATTATTTGAGGATGACTCCTACCAATGGAAAGTAAACACCTAAAGATGGTAGATATTACACATAAAAAAAGCACACTAAGAACAGCTATTGCCCAGGCAATTGTGCATGTAAGTTCTAAAGATACGATAGAGGCCATTCTGAACAAAAAAGTACCCAAAGGTGATGTATTTGCCATGAGTAAGGCGGCCGGATTATTGGGAGTTAAGAAGACTTCCGACCTTTTGCCCGACTGTCACCCATTACCCATTGAGTATACAGACATAGTATACGAAGTAAAAGACCTTCAGATTAAAATATTGATAACCGTAAAAACTATTTATAAAACAGGTGTTGAGGTTGAAGCCATGCACGGAGCCAGTATAGTAGCCCTGAATATGTATGATATGCTTAAGCCAATAGATAAAGGAATTGAAATAAGCTCCATAAAACTACTTCAAAAAACAGGGGGTAAATCTGATATTAAGAATATTTAGAAAGATATTATTTTCTTACTGTCCAGATCTCATACATGGGACCTCCTTTGCTATTTTTCCCTTTATGATGCCAGTCATCTCCTTTTATTTCATATGTGAAATTAAGTTGTGCGCCTACCCTGGCATTATCACGGGAAAAATATTCTATGCTTTCAGAATAAATCCCATCCTTTGAGGTGTATGTTCCACCACCTGTACCCGAAAATTTAAAAGTTTCGGTATCGTAGGCAATCCATTGAAAATGGCCATCCGATAAAACTTTCATTGTTTTTCGCGAATTACTTTCTCCACGTCTTTCCTGACCTTCATCGGGGCCACGGGTTCCAAAAAGCCACTTGCCATCTAAAGGCTGATTAAATTCAGGGTCTTTTTTAAAGTTTAGATTTTTGTCACCAACTAACACCAGACCATCTTCAACAATTTCTATAGGCCACTCTATAGAAGTGGTAGTATCCTCCTCATAACTGGAATTAAATTCAAGTTTTACAGTTAAGACATCATTCTCTAATTTATAAAACCCACCTATGGTTTTGACAAATCCCGCGGGTGATTTCGTGTAAATTGTATGAATAAAATAAGTGTTGTCAATTTTTAGTTCATGAGTTTGTCCATTAACACTATCCAGAGCATGATAAACCCCCGGAGAGATTTGGGCCTGCATACTTGCCATAGAAAATAAAGAAAAGAGAAGAATAATCCATTTCATAATTAATGTTTTTAAAGGTTTAAAAATAAGGATAATTCCTTTTTAATGAGCCGTTTAACTCAAATAACTAAAATGGGCCTAAAAACTTTGAGAAGGCAGATGTTTTAACATTTCTGTCGTTGTATTTTCAAGGTTAAACTTCGACTCCCAACCCCAATCTTCTTTTGCTTTAGAATCATCGATGCTTCGTGGCCATGTTTCTGCTATAGTTTGCCTGAAATCCGGATTATAGGACACTTTGAAATTTGGGATGTGTTTTTTAATGCTCGCGCTGATATCGGCAGGTGAAAAACTCATAGCAGCAAGATTGTATGAGGATCTCACTGTTACCTGGTCTGGTTTGCAGCCCATGAGTTTAATGGTAGCCCTGATCGCGTCGTCCATAAACATCATGGGAAGTTTTACATCCTCTTTCAGAAAACAAGTATAACTGCCTTTGTTTAGGGCTTCGTGATAAATTTCAATAGCATAATCCGTGGTGCCTCCTCCAGGCAGGGTTTTCCAACTTATTAACCCCGGGTATCTTACACTTCTTATATCCACCCCAAATTTATGGAAGTAATAGGAACACCATCTTTCACCTGATTGCTTGCTTATGCCGTAAACAGTACTGGGTTCCATTACCGTACTTTGAGGAGTACTATCTTTAGGGGTGTTTGGGCCAAATACTGCTATACTTGAAGGCCAGAAAATTTTTTCAATTTTTCTTTCTTTGGCCAGGTTTAGTACGTTGAAAAGCGAATTCATATTTAAATTCCATGCCCTTTCAGGAAATTTCTCAGCTGTTGCACTCAACATAGCGGCCATTAGATATACTTCATCAATTTCATGGTACATTATAACATCCTCTATGGCTTCATAATTGGTAGCATCAAGTAATTCAAACGGCCCTGAATTCATCAAACTATCACTGCCTTCACGAATATCACTGGCAACTACATGTTCATTACCGTACAATTCTCGCAAGGCCAGAGTAAGTTCTGTACCAATCTGCCCGCAGGCTCCTAAAATAAGGATAGATTTTTGCATAGATAGAGAATAAATATAATTCCTTGGTAAAGATAGCTTTTATTAAAATTTGTACATTCGTCCTATGAGAAAATTGTTTGTTTTTGGGTTAACTTTCTTACTCTTGTTTTCCTGTGGCAACAAACAAAGGACTGAACAGATTATTGAGACAGTGGAGCTTGAATTTGATGTTCAGAAACTACCAAAAAAATCAATATTGAATAGCGGAGCCAAAGCAATTCTCGAGACATGGGCTGAATTTAATGACCTGGATAGCGCTTTTGACGGGCTTTACACTGTTGAAAATTATGAAGAACTTATTCTGCTTATTGATGAGTTTATAGAAAAACAAAATGCACTGGCTGCTTCCACATACCCTGAAACTTTTGATAAACCACAGGTAAAAAGCCGGCAGAAAGTTTTTAAAACGTATATTTTAAAAGTAAAGGCAACTCTTGAATACCGTAAGAATCCATTGGAACCAACTATAGAAATGGTCAATGCATTTAATGACCTGCGCAATCAATTCAATGTGATGGTAAATTATAATTTTGACACAAAATTGATTTTAGATGAATAAGCTAATAGTGATTATTATAATGTTATGTGCCGGGCAATTGATTGCTCAGGGAGACGATAGGAAAGTAGTAAATGAACTTATTAATAAATGGCATAAGGCCGCATCTGAGGCCGATTTTGAAACTTATTTTGGGATCCTTGCCGATGATGGAGTTTTTATTGGAACCGATGCCTCAGAAAATTGGCAAAATGATGATTTCAGGGCATTTTCAAAACCTTATTTTGATCGGGGAAAGGCATGGAGTTTCACAAATATTGAACGAAATATTTACATTGATGAATCCGAAAATTTTGCCTGGTTTGATGAATTATTAGATACACGAATGGAAATTTGCAGAGGTTCCGGAGTACTACAAAAAGAAGATGGGAAATGGAGGATAAAACACTATGTGCTTTCTATTACTATTCCTAATGAAGATGTAGATCACGTTAGTGAACTAAAGAAGGAAAAGGACAGCCTATTTATATTAAATAAAAAATCCCGCTAAAATAAAGTAATATAGCCTTTGCAGCGATTCGATATTAAATTATAGTGTTATGAAAATGAACAGAAGCTTTCTCTCGTTAATTTTACTTTTTATAGTTTTAGCGGGTTGCAGGACCGAACCCCAGGAGAAGCAAATAGACTATTATTCCTCGCCCTTGTTCAAAGAAGTACAATTACAAGGTTTATTTGAAGATTCCAAGACTTTTGTAGATCTGGTTCCTAAAGAATCTTACTACACACTAAACAAGAAGTATGAAACCGAAAGGCAAAACGCAGATTTTGACCTGAAAAATTTTGTAGAAGAAAATTTTAGCGATAAATCTACCGCCACACTTAGCTTTGAAACAGATACAACCCATACTATGTATGAACATATTAGCAGTATCTGGGGCAAATTAACCAGGGGTCCGGATTCTGTAATTCCTTATTCCTCAAGGATAGCCTTGCCTAATGAATATGTTGTGCCCGGGGGGAGATTTAAGGAGATTTATTATTGGGATAGTTATTTTACTATAGAAGGTTTGTTGGTAGATAATCAGGAACATATTGCCAGGAATATGGTTGATAATTTCGCGTATTTAATTGATACCCTTGGCTTTATCCCTAATGGCACAAGGGACTATTATTTAAGCCGTTCTCAACCGCCTTTCTTTACACTTATGGCAACCGCACTTGCTCGCAAAGACAGCATGGTTTTAGTTGAATATTTACCAATGATTGAGAAGGAGTATAATTTTTGGATGGCGGGTAAAGATGTTATTGAAGAGCCGTATGAGGCTAATAAGTATGTAGTTAAAGTAGGGGATGATTCATTCCTTAACAGGTATTGGGATAGCAGTGTTACACCGCGCCCTGAAAGCTATAAAGAGGATTATCATTTGGCCGATGACCTTACAACGGAAAAAGAGAAAACGGATCTATATGTCAATTTAAGGGCTGGAGCAACTTCTGGTTGGGATTTTAGCAGTCGCTGGTATGCAGAGGAAGATTCCTTTGGATCAACCAATACAGCAAACATATTGCCGGTAGATCTGAACTGTCTGCTTTATTTTATGGAGAATCAAATAGCACTGGGCTATGGTTTTAAAGGTGATAAACAAGCTAAATCCCTATACAGTGAAAAGGCATTAAAACGGAAAGAATTAATTCAGAAAACCTTTTGGGATGAGAATGCAGAATTCTTTATGGATTTTGAGTTTAAAACGAAAAGTAATACCGATGAATTCACTTTAGCAGCTACTTATCCTTTGTTCTTTAATATTGCCACAAAGGAACAGGCAGAAGTGGTAAAGGAAAAACTAATTACTGAGTTCTTAAAAGATGGCGGACTTCTTACTACTTTAAAAAATACCGGCCAACAATGGGATGCTCCAAACGGGTGGGCACCATTGCAATGGATGGCAGTACATGGGTTACTCAATTATGGCTATAAAGATGAGGCTCTTACAATAATGAAAAGATGGTTGGCAATTAATGAGAGGGTCTATAAAAATATGGGTAAAATGATGGAAAAGTATAATGTGGAGGATACCAGCTTACTATCCGGAGGAGGCGACTATGAGACTCAGGATGGATTTGGCTGGACCAACGGGGTGGCATTAGGATTTAAAGCTTTGGTAGACCAAATGGAAGAGCAGTAAAGTTTTCTTCTTCTAATTATATTTTGGAGTACGTTGAAAGTTTGGTGTAATTTCAAGACTTATTAGATAATTAGATTTAACCATGGCTAAGTCGTTACTTTTTATACCGGACATTTCAGGTTTTACTAAATTTGTACAGACCACTGAAGTTGCGCATAGCCAGCATGTTATTGCTGAATTGTTGGAAGTACTTATTGAGGCCAACACCGAAGAACTTCAGCTGGCCGAGGTCGAAGGAGACGCCCTTTTTTTTTATCGCGAAGGAGAACTGCTTTCACAGGAAAAATTGCTTGCTCAGATTGAAACCATGTTTACCGCATTTACGGGGCATCTCAAACTTTTAGAAAAGAATAGAATATGCCCATGTAATGCCTGTGCAACAGCTCCAAAACTGGAATTAAAAATTGTTGCACATTGTGGCGACATAGAATTTCTGGAGGTACAGGGCAATAGAAAACCTTTTGGGAAACAAGTAATAGAAGCACATAGGTTACTTAAGAATTCTGTTGAAAGTGATAATTACGTGCTAATAAGCA
>NZ_JBATGR010000181.1:0-6989 GCF_049665975.1 Eudoraea sp. | reverse complement strand
GCACAATTCTGATTAAATAATTGTTTCCCTTTTGCTACATCTCCAGAGCCCGAATCACTTGGCTCAGTCGTAACTTCAGTATCAGCCACAGCGTTCTGATCCTGGTTTTCTTCCTGGGCCAAAATAGAATAGGAAAGGAGTAGATAAACTACTAGAGTGCAAGTGAAAAGTTTAGAAATCTGATGGCGGTACAAAACCTTTTTCATATTTAAAATATTTCTATCTTAATTCTGGCACGATAATTACTATTACAATAAGACAATTAAGGTAATTTATCGCCGCTCAAATTGACGACAAAAATAAGACTTTGACTTTATTTGAGAAATGTTAAGGGTTTTATAATTTATAATTTATATTAATTCTAAATAAGTATGAAAACTTTTGTTTAACCTGCAATAAATTACTTTTGCATTTTATATTAGGTCTTAATAAAGTTTATATCATGAAAACAGCAATTCTATCAGTAGTTCTTCTTGGATTCATTACTTGCGGAATGGCTCAAAGTGGGAAAATTAGCATTGAACAAGATGCCAATATTACCCGCCTTCTGGAAGTTTATAAAATCAGTAATTCAAAAACTAATTTCTTTACAATACAGGTTGGATTTGGCTCTTATACCAAAGCAGAAGAACTTAAACAGCAGGTAGACATTGATTTTCCAGATTTAAAATCAAAAATTATCTTTGATTCACCTACTTACAGGGTTCAGATTGGGCAGTTTAAATCTAAGTTGGATGCGGAACGTAAATTTAAAGAGGTTCGGATAAAATATCCTGAATCACTTTTATTAAAACCAGAAAAAACGACCAAATAGGTCGTTTTTTGTTTTGTTATCATCATCTAAGTCTATCTAAGAAATAAGAATCTGCCTTCGCCGTACTTCAAAAATTTTAATAAATTTCAGATTAAAGCTTTTTCTTTACTGCCACTTCCCGGAAGGCTTCCACGATATCTCCTTCTTTTATCTCATTGTAGTTTTTTACCTGAAGCCCACAGTCATATCCTTTCGCCACTTCCTTAACATCATCCTTAAACCTTTTTAAAGAAGATAGTTCTCCCGTAAATATTACTACGCCATCCCTAATAAGACGAATACTTGAGTTTCTAAAGATTTTGCCAGTAGTTACCATACAGCCGGCTATTGTTCCTATTTTAGAAATTTTAAAGGTTTCTCTAATTTCAGCGGTACCCGAAATCTCTTCTTTCATCACCGGAGACAGCATGCCTTCCATTGCATCCTTAAGATCATTAATGGCATCATAAATAATAGAATACATCCTTATATCAATCTCTTCTTTATCAGCAATATCCCTGGCATTACCCATGGGTCTCACATTAAATCCAATTACGATTGCATCAGATGCTGAAGCCAATAATACATCAGATTCTGTAATTGCACCTACTCCTTTATGAATAATATTGACTTGTATTTCATCTGTTGACAATTTCTGGAAGGAATCCGTTAAAGCTTCCACAGATCCATCAACATCTCCTTTTAAAATAATATTCAACTCTTTAAATTCACCTAATGCAATTCGTCTTCCAATTTCATCGAGCGTAATATGCCGTTGAGTCCTTACCGATTGTTCACGTTGCAACTGGCTCCTTTTGGATGCAATTTGCTTTGCTTCTTTTTCATCTTCAAACACGTTGAATTTATCCCCGGCCTGAGGTGCACCATCTAATCCCAATATTGAAATTGGTGTAGAAGGGCCAGCTTTTTTTACAATCTTACCGCGTTCATCCTGCATAGCTTTAATCTTGCCGCTACATGTTCCCGCCAAAACGTAATCACCTATTTCCAAAGTACCTCCCTGCACCAAGATAGTAGAAACATAACCTCTTCCTTTATCAAGAAATGCCTCCACCACAGTACCGGAAGCTAATCTGTCTGGATTAGCTTTTAATTCCAAAAGTTCTGCTTCCAAAAGCACCTTTTCTAAAAGTTCTTTTACACCATCACCGTTTTTTGCGGAGATATCATGAGATTGAATTTTTCCTCCCCAATCTTCAACAAGTAAATTCATCGCAGCCAAACCTTCTTTAATCTTTTCTTGATTTGCTGTAGGTCTGTCTATTTTGTTAATCGCAAAAACTATAGGAACGCTTGCTGCTTGTGCGTGACTAATAGCTTCCTTGGTTTGAGGCATAATGTCATCATCCGCAGCAATTACGATTATGGCAATATCTGTTACCTGTGCTCCACGGGCCCGCATAGCGGTAAATGCTTCGTGACCAGGAGTATCTAAAAATGTAATTCTCTGACCCCCGGATAGGGTAACACCATAGGCACCAATATGCTGTGTAATACCACCACTCTCCCCGGCAATTACATTTTCCTCCCGAATGTAATCTAATAATGATGTTTTACCGTGATCTACATGACCCATGACTGTAACGATAGGAGCCCTGGGCTTTAAATCCTCAGGAGCATCCACTTCTTCTTCAATAGATTCCTCAAGATCTGCAGTAATAAATTCAACTTCATAGCCAAATTCCTCAGCAACAATGGAGAGTGTTTCGGCATCCAATCTTTGGTTCATGGTAACCATAATCCCAAGAGACATACAGGCAGAAATTATTTCAGTAGAGGCAACATCCATCATGGTAGCAACTTCTCCAACAGTTACAAACTCAGTGACCTTAAGTATTTTACTTTCCAGTTCTTGTTGTTCCAGATCTTTCTCTGTCTGCTGTTTGTGCTGATCTCTCTTATCTCTTCTATATTTTGCTCCTTTTCCTTTTTTGGATTTACCCTGAAGTTTTTCAAGCGTTTCACGCACCTGTTTTTGCACTTCTTCTTCCGTAGGCTCAGCCTTTGGAGCAGAGGTAAAACGTTGTCCTTTTTTAGCAATAGTTCTCGTTTTTCCGCCACCAGGCCCACCATTACTACTAACAATCCGCTTCCTTCTTTTTCGTTTCTCTGCTTCGGAAGGTTCCTTAACAGGTTCTTTCTTTTTCTTAGGTTTATTAAACTTAGAGAGATCAATTTTATCTCCCATAATCTTTGGACCGGAAAGTTTTTTATACTTTGTAGTAATAGAACTGGGTTCCTCTGGTTTTTCAACCTCCGCAACTTTATCGTCAACCTTCGTTATCTCTGGTGTTGTTTCAGGTTTTAATTCTACTTTTTCTTCTTCGACTACTACCTTATCCTTTATCTCAGCAATTACCTCTTCCTTTGGAGCTGGTTTATCTTCAGTCTTCTTGGGTTCGGGTTTAATTTTCTTCTTTGGTGTAAGGTCAATTTTACCTACTTGTTTCGGGCCGGAAAGTTCTACCCTTGCTTTCACTACCTCCCTTGAAGCAGCTCTTTTTTCTCTTTCAAGTCTTTTTTCTTCATGCTCCTGCTCTAACTGAAGTCTTATAGCTTCCTTTTCCTTCCGCTTTTCTTCGCCAACTTCCTGGGATGCAACTTTCTTGCTCATATCCGTCTGGAATTCGTCTAAAAGAACCTGATGTATGTCTTCAGAAATCTTTGTGGTAGGTCTTGCATCCACCTTGTGTCCTTTAGAGGCAAGATATTCCACCGCTCTATCCAAAGAAATGTTAAGTTCTCTCAAGACTTTATTAAGCCTTATTGTTGCATTGTCTGCCATAAATACTGTTTACTCTCTACTTTTAAGTTGCTAATATATAGCTTAATCTTCAAATTCTTCTTTAAGGATACGTACAACATCAGAAATTGTTTCTTCTTCCAGATCTGTACGTTTTACCAAATCGTCTATATCCTGCTCCAGAACACTTCTGGCTGTATCCAGACCTATCTTTTTAAGTTCTTCTATTATCCAGCTTTCAATTTCATCTGAGAATTCTGTAAGTTCCACATCTTCCTCTACCCCTTCACGGAACACATCTATTTCATAACCTGTAAGTTGACCAGCCAGGCGTATATTATGACCGCCTCTTCCAATGGCCTTTGAAACCTCCTCAGGTCTCAGATAAACTTGTGCAGTCATTTTTTCGTCGTTTAAATTCACGGTAGAAACACGTGCTGGACTAAGTGCACGGGTTACCATTAACTGCGGATTATTTGTCCAGTTAATTACATCTATATTTTCATTTCCAAGTTCGCGTACTATGCCATGAATACGACTGCCTTTCATCCCAACACATGCGCCGACAGGATCTATCCTGTCATCATACGAATCTACTGCTACTTTGGCTTTTTCCCCTGGAATTCTAACTGCTTTTTTTATAGTAATAAGTCCATCAAATACTTCTGGAATCTCCTGGAAGAACAATTGTTCAAGGAAGATTGGTGAAGTTCTTGACATGATGATCATTGGTTTGTTACCCTTAAGCTCTACGCTTTCTATAATTCCACGAACGTTATCTCCTTTTCTAAAAAAGTCAGAAGGTATTTGTTTATCCTTAGGAAGAATTATTTCATTTCCTTCATCATCCAACAAGATAATTGCCTTATGTCTTATGTGATGAACTTCTGCTGTATAAATTTCACCTTCAAGGTCTTTAAATTGCTTATATATGGTTGTATTGTCGTGTTCGTGAATTTTGGATATCAGGTTTTGGCGCAAGGCTAATATTGCCCTTCTTCCAAGATCTATAAGCTTTACTTCCTCAGAAACATCTTCACCAACTTCAAAATCCGGTTCTATTTTACGAGCTTCTGAAAGGGATATTTCTTCATTTGGTTCTTCTACATCCCCATCTTCTACTACAATCCTATTTCTCCATATTTCCAAATCTCCCTTATCAGGGTTAATAATAATATCAAAATTATCATCGGAGCCAAATTTCTTCTTTAAAGCATTCCTAAAAACGTCCTCCAATATAGCCATTAGAGTTACCCTGTCAATAAACTTATCATCCTTAAATTCCGAGAAAGATTCGATCAATGCAATATTTTCCATTTTGCGCTGTAATTAAAATTTTAATTTAACTTTTGCCTCTTCAATTTCAGAAATGGCAATTTTTTTTCTTTTCTGAACGGTTATTTTTCCTTTCCCTACCGGTTTAGGTTCTCGTGCCTTCCATTCCAGGGTTATGGTCTCCTCTGTTGCTTCAGTAAGGTCGCCTTCGAAATTTTCGCTTGCTGTTTTTACAACTAACTTCCTACCAATATTTTTAGGATACTGGCGGGCCATAACAATGGGCTCCGCGGCACCGGATGAGGTAACTTCCAATGAAAAATCATGTTCTTCCCTATCCAAATTGTGTTCAATAGCCCTGCTTAAAGCCATACAATCCTTCAAATTTACGCCTTCATCCCCATCAAGAACTATCTTAATGGTATTATCGGGAGTAATTGAAAAATCAATTAAAAACAAGGTTTCATTCTCCTTCAATGCTTTTCCCAAAAGCTCTTCAACTTGTGCTTTTAACATAACCATAAGTAACAAAAGAGGGGACAATTTGTCCCCTCATGAATACAATTATATCCTTTCAGTGGCGCAAATATACAATTTTTTTTGATTTTAAAACAGATGCTCATTTCATTTATACCAGATACTAAAAGCAATCTGATAATCGTTTCACTTTTAATAGTAACTTTATTACTTATGAATTAAAACCAATCCCATTAATCAACATTTATATGGACGTCTTTAACTCCTACAACCTTATTATTGAAGCATCAGTAATACTTATTCTTTCTTTTCTATTTAATGGCATCTCGAAAAGAACCAACATTCCTTCTGTTTTATTACTTATACTTCTTGGGTTTATTTTGCAGTTTGTACTTAAAACTTTTACCTCCGAAGAGGTTAATTTCTTTCCAGCATTAGAAGTTCTGGGTATAATTGGTCTTATAATGATAGTCCTTGAAGCTGCTCTTGAACTTGAATTAAAAAAGGAAAAACTAGTTCCTATTTTAAAATCTATGGCCATAGCCCTAACAGGGCTAATAGGTTCTGCATGGGTAGCAGCCCTAATTCTTCATCAATTTATCCCGGATATGTCTATGCAGGCTGCATGGTTGTATGCAACACCTTTATCCATTTTATCCAGCGCTATAATTATTCCAAGTGTTAGTGCTCTTGCCGAAAAGAAAAAAGAATTCCACATATATGAAAGTACGTTTTCTGACATTATGGGAATTATGATGTTCTATTTTCTCGTCAGCGGACTAAATCCTGCAGAAGATTCAGGGGCCGGAGGTTTTGCTCTTAATATTCTGCTTACCGTAATTATATCACTCATTGCGAGTTATGCAATTATTCTTATTTTCCAACAAATTAAAAGTCAGGCCAAACTATTTCTGCTAATTGCTGTCTTGCTTCTTTTATATGCAATCGGCAAACAACTACATCTCTCTTCTCTTCTTATCATTTTGATATTCGGTTTAGTAATTGCCAATATGAAATTGTTCTTTGGGGGAAAACTATCACACTTTCTTGAGTATGAAAAAGCACATCGCATTTATCATGAACTTCATATTGTAACTCTCGAAACAGCATTCGTGGTGCGCACTTTCTTTTTCGTTATATTTGGATTGACTATCGCCATAGCTTCTTTATTTAACATTCAGGTAGCCCTGGTTAGTGTGCTTATTATTCTTTCAATCTATGCTATTAGATTTGTAATCTTAAGAACTTTTATTGGCAGCGACATTCTACCACAACTATTTATAGCTCCAAGGGGGCTAATTACAATACTCCTGTTTTATGCAATTCCGGCGGAAGCACAGGTAGCCACTTTTGAACCGGGGATTTTACTTTTTGTTATTATAGGCACAAGTCTTATTATGACCTGGGCCATGATTAAGGACAAGAAAAAAATGAGTACCCTTTTGGATCTGGAAGACAAGGAAATAGATGAATTACAGGAAGCCAACAGAATTATTAAAGAAAATGAACTTCCTATAAATAATGAACCTCCAGTTCCCGGAGAATTAGAATAGGAAGCCAAAATAAAAATCCAAACTCAAATTAAGGGTTGGGATTGTTTTCATTTTTAGTTGGCCTACTAGGACTCGAACCTAGAACGACTGGACCAAAACCAGCTGTGTTGCCAATTACACCATAGGC
>NZ_JBATGR010000180.1:0-2033 GCF_049665975.1 Eudoraea sp. | reverse complement strand
GTTAAGGATAGTCTATTTTCTATTTAAGGACGAACAGGCCTATTTACTTACCCAATATAAGGGTTTTCTTACCGAAAGAAGTATAAATTCAACATGAATGAAAAAATAGAATTGGCTTAGATTATGTCATTCTAAGCTTTAATTACAAATACAAGTGAATAAACCATACGATCACAATGATTATTATAAAGATAAAGCTCAGTGCAAAGTATTTGATGGCATTTTCTACATGTTGGAATTTCTTATCAATAATCATGCTTTCTATATAAATTTGCTGACCTAATTGGGTGTAAAATTCCTCTTCTTCACCAAATATTTCAATTAGATTTTTGGTGTATTTCTCTATACTTCCGAATGAATACACCGCATCTCTGAAGAAAAGCACATTTTTTTCATATTTCTTAGTAATCTGAGGTTTAAAACACTTAAAACAAAAGTATATAGAAATCAATGAGCTGATCATCCAGAAACAAGCCAAGATAATAAATACGACACCTTCCTGGAAAACAGGCCTAAGCTGCTCTAATCTATCAAAAAACACCCCTATAATTAAACCATGAAAAGAAAAAATAACACCGGCTTTGAGTTCTGACGCCCGGATAAGTTTTTCCAATCGCTCTAATTGCTCCCAATAATTATTAGGGTCTTGTTTCGTAACTGAACTCTCTTTATCTGACATTCCTTATTATGTGTATTTTGAATTAATCGACGATTTAAATATACAATAAATACAATTATGTTAAATAATTAAAGGCCAAAGGAATTAGATATTCTATTATCTTTATCCCAAGACCAACCAAACTTAGTTATGAAATTAGCCATTGCCAGCCAGCGCCTCTATTCACTCGATGCCTTGCGCGGATTTGACATGTTCTGGATCATAGGCGCAGAGGAAATATTTCACAAAATGGCAGAGATTACTAATACGCCATTTTGGAACTCTTTATCCGATCAGTTTATTCACCCGGCATGGCATGGCTTTGCTTTTTACGATTTAATTTTTCCTTTGTTCCTCTTTCTGGCGGGGGTGGCCACACCCTATTCTGTTGGGAAACAATTGGAAAAAGGGGTAAGCCGGAAATCGCTGTTAATCCGTGTCATTAAAAGAGGCCTGATCCTCGTTCTCCTCGGAGTCATTTATAATAATGGCCTGGAGATTCGTCCAATAGAGGAAATACGTTTTGGCAGTGTCTTGGGGCGAATTGGATTGGCCTATATGTTTGCTAACATCATATACCTTTATACAAAACAACGCGGCCAGCTTATTTGGTTCTGCGCACTGCTTCTTGGCTACTGGTTCCTTTTAATGTTTAATTCTGCTCCCGGTTATCCTATGGGAGACATGACTATGGAAGGTAATTTTGTCTCCTATCTGGACACTCTGATTATGCCCGGTAAATTGTATCTGGGCATTCATGATCCGGAGGGATGGGTATCTACAATTCCGGCCATCCCAACCTGTTTGTTGGGTATTTTTGTGGGAAATTTACTGAAAAATGGAGCTGTCGACAAGCAAAAAGAAACTGCTGTTCGGTTGGTGGTTATAGGTGTTATTCTAATTATCGCAGCACAATTGTGGAACCTTGTTTTACCAATCAATAAAAATTTATGGACCAGTTCATTCACATTACAATGTGGCGGTATAAGTATGCTATTAATGGCTGTCTTTTATTACATCATAGATATTCTGGGGCATAAAAAATGGGCATTTTTCTTTAAAGTAATCGGCATGAACTCTATTTTGATTTATATGGCCGGCGGTTTTATAGATTGGGCATATACCACATCTGCCTTGTTCAAATGGTTGGGTCAACTTGTTGGAGACCCATACAATGCTGTGGTTATGGTTTTTTGTTATATCGCCGTTCAATTGGCCTTTTTGTATGTTCTTTATAAAAAGAAGATATTTCTGCGGGTTTAAAAGTTCTGCATATTAGTTTAAAAGTTAAATAAAACCACTAAAATTGATCAATTAAAAAATAGAGATTATGGGTATAATAAATAAATCAGAACTAGAGGCTATATATAAATCT
>NZ_JBATGR010000179.1:0-4960 GCF_049665975.1 Eudoraea sp. | reverse complement strand
GTTTAATAGCCTTGCGATCTCTGGCGGTAAAGGCTCTAAGGGCATGTTGAACTTTCAGCCCTAATTGCGCGAGCACTGCATTGGGCACATCTGTTGGATTCTGTGTAACAAAATAAAGCCCAATACCTTTAGAACGAATTAGTTTTACAATACTTTCTATCTGGTCCAACAAGGCATCTGAAGCTTCTTTAAAAATTAAATGCGCCTCGTCAATAAAGAAAATCAGCTCGGGTCTGTCACTGTCTCCCTGCTCGGGGAATGTAGAATATATTTCCGCTAATAAACTCAGCATAAATGTGCTGAATAATTTGGGTCTGTCTTGTATATCTGTTAAACGAACGATATTTATATAACCCCTTCCATTTTCATCAATGCGCGTAAGGTCTTCCACGTCAAAAGATTTCTCCCCAAAAAACAAATCGGCTCCCTGTTGTTCCAATTCTATAATTTTCCTTAAAATAGTTCCTGTTGAGCTTGTTGAAATTCTCCCATATTCCTTTGCAAACTCTTTTTTGCCAGTTCCCGTAGCGTATTGTAATACCTTTTTGAAGTCCTTCAGATCTAGCAAAGGAAGTTTGTTATCATCGCAATATTTAAAAATAACGGATACAATTCCTTCCTGTGTTTCAGATAAATCCAGGATACGGGAAAGTAAAATAGGTCCAAATTCAGAAACTGTCGCCCTGAGTTTTACGCCATCTTGTTCTGAAAGGGAAAGAATTTCAACCGGAAAGCTTTTGGGTTCAAAAGGTAATCCAATCTTCTCATGTCTTTCATCAATTTTAGGATGTCCGGGGCTTGGCTGAGCTATCCCGCTGAGGTCACCCTTTAAATCCATTAAAAGCACCGGTATTCCTTTGTCAGATAGGTTTTCCGCAATTATTTGCAGTGTTTTGGTTTTACCTGTTCCGGTGGCACCAGCTATTAACCCATGTCTGTTCAGGGTCTTTAAGGGAACTTTTACATATGCCCCTGTAACGGTTTCCCCTTCTAACATTGCAGCACCCATTGTAATAAAATCACCCTTAGTTGTATACCCTTTTTCTATATGCGCATAGAATTCTTCTTTGGCACTCATTTGGTCTATTTTTGATAAAAATAGGGTAATTTTATCCAACAATAAAACCAAAGCCGAATGAAAAATTATTTACAATTATTTACTATTCTCTCCTTAGTTTGTTGTTCTGCGGTGAGTTCGCAGGAAGATTCAGGTATTACTTTTCACGAATCACATGAAGAGAAGAAAAGAAGTGCACCATTTAGTGATGTGGTTGAAGCGGGAAATCTTTTTTTTCTTGCGGGTCAAATAGGAATGGACCACACTACCAGAACTATGGTTGCACCGGGAATTAAAACAGAAACGGAACAGGCCATTAAGAATATACAGGCAGTATTAGAGCATCATGGACTAAGCTTAAACAATGTTGTTAAATGCACGGTTATATTGAGCACCATGGATGATTTCTCAGCTTTTAATGAAGTTTATTCCAAATATTTTACAAAGAAACCTGCAAGAACAACTTTTGCTGCCAGTGGTCTGGCTAGAAATGCGAAGGTTGAGATAGATGTAATAGCTGTTAAAAATTGAATTTATTAACGAAATAGTTTTTCTTGTGCGCTGTACGAGAGAAAAGTGTGCTTATAGCACCAGCTAATCAATTTCTGATTTATTTCCGGAAATTACCCTCAAGATACCGTCTTCTATATGTTATCTTTGCCGGATGATCAATAAGGAGGTTTTAGAATTGGTAAACAAGGGGCTAATGCTCCCTCTGATGGAAGAATTCTATACTATTCAGGGAGAGGGCTTTCATAAAGGTACGGCTGCCTATTTTATCAGGGTTGGAGGTTGTGATGTTGGTTGTCATTGGTGCGATGTAAAAGAAAGCTGGAATGCCGAAACCCATCCGCCAACCAATATTGAGAGTATTGTTGATAATGCCGCCAACTATTCAGATACCATAGTTGTGACCGGCGGAGAACCCTTAATGTGGGATATGGGGCCTTTAACAGAAGCCTTAAAAAACAAAGAACTCAATACTCATATAGAAACCTCAGGAGCTTACCCCTTGTCGGGCATATGGGACTGGATATGTTTGTCGCCTAAAAAAAACAAGTTACCGGTAGACCCTATTTACGAGGAGGCTCACGAATTAAAGGTTATTGTTTATAATAAGAATGATCTGGTTTTTGCAGAAGAACAGGCAAAAAAAGTTGGCAAAACCTGTATTTTGTACTTGCAACCAGAGTGGAGTGTAAGAGATAAGGTAACTCCAATGATTGTAGATTACGTAATGAAAAATCCAAAATGGAAAGTATCTTTACAAACCCATAAATATCTTAATATTCCTTAGGTTTTGACCATTCGATTAAAGGTAATTGATAACAGTCCGGCTTATAAAACCGGGACAATAGAATAAACCTAAAATAGGGTAAAAGGATTATCTGCCTCCGTTATTTTGAAGATCAAGGATGCACTCAGCATCCAAAGTAGGAACTGCCACACCTTTTGACATTTTGCTTTTTTCTAAAACGCCCATCATTCCTCCGCCAAATTCCAATTCACCACGCATAAGGCATCCGGCTATATCGCAATGATTTTCGGCATCCGGGTCCTCGTGATTATTAACCATTGCAGATCCCAGATCAACCAAGCCAAAAAGATGTCCAAATTCATGGTTAAGGGTAGACGTTTCAACATCTGTAATTGTAATTAGTGAACTCTGATTTGCGAGTTTGCGCACCACACCTTCATGGATGACCATTGATGTATTCCTATATACTGCTCCAAGAGTTACAATACCCTGGTCTTCATCATCGGAATCTGATGGGGCATCTGCAAAATAAATATAAATGGCAAGTGTCTCTCCATTATTATATTCCGTCCTGTTTTCGCTTTCAAGATCAGCAATCTCCTGTAGTGTAAGGGTTTCTTCATTAGGCGAAGGCAATTGCCGATATACTACCTGAATGTTTTGCTTAAAAGTTCGATTTCTAAGATAGATTTCAAAATTATTCATAGTCTCCATTGTAGGCCTGAAACCTTCAACGTAGGCAGCTTCAATTAACAAAGTTGAGAACCTGGTATTGGAGAGGATATCATTAGCAGAAGCTCCGGTGGCCAGTAAATTGGCAGATTTGTCAATGCCTCCATCTAAATTATCATCACTATCTTTTGAACAATTTATGAGTAAACCAAAAGCGAGTAATAGTATTAGTATTCGAAATGTCTTCATAGCATCTTTAATTTTCTTTCAGGACAAAATTACATATAAAATACAACGTGAATTTCAGGTTTCTATTATGGTTGCGTTCTAAGCATGGCTAAATAGTCGTAATGTATGCCTTCACAAATAAGTTCGCAGCTTAAATTTTGCTGCTCAGCAATCTGTTTAAGGCTGTTATAGTCTAAATATAACCAATTAAAAGGAGCACTTTTTAACCCTTTATACTCCATTGTAAATTCTATTTCACCATAATATTTCCCATGATTCGGGATCCGGTAACCACCATCATCATCTACTTGAAACATATAAATGATATCACTGGAATCTAACAATATTTGCCCTCCGGGATTCAATAATCCTTCTAAATGATTTAATAAACGAGGTAAGCCATTTAACCGTCCTGCTATTCCAACCCCATTCATTAATAGCAAAATAGTATCAAATTTCATACCAGAGTAATCGTAGATATTTGAGTGTATTACATTTTTTACACCTCTTAATTTAGAAGTGCATACAGCTCCTTCAGATTCATCGAGACCGATAACTTCAACACCTTTATTTTGCAAATAGAGACTGTGGCTGCCAGACCCACATCCCACATCTAACACAGTTCCGCGGCAGAGATCTAAAGCTTTTTGCTCTATTAAAGGCATAGCATCATAATCTCGGAATAAATAAGGCAGAGGAAGTATGTCTTTCTCGTCCAGTGAGGAGAAAGTAATAATATCTTCAGAATAATTTCCTTTTTGAAAATCAATCAGAGCCATGCCAAAAATATCCCTGCTCATTTAAATTTGTAATTTTACATGCAAAAGTGAACTTTTTGGGTGGAAAGTAAAAACAGCCAACAATTAAATAAATTGAATTTATAGATCCGGATGAAAGAACTACTTAAAAGCTTACCCTTAAGGGCAAAAGAAAAGCATACGGAAAACAAAAAATTCTTTACTAAACTTAAAAAGAGGCCACCGCGGAATTTGGACTATATCATGCAGGAATTACATCAGGCTGAATTTAAAAAAACAAATTGCCTGGATTGTGCTAATTGTTGTAAGACTACCGGACCACTTTTTACAACTGCAGATATTGTTCGAATATCAAAAAGTCTTAAGCAAAAACCAAAAAAATTCATAGACACTTATTTGAGAATTGATGAAGACAATGATTATGTGCTTAAGCAAGTTCCCTGCGCTTTTCTTGGAGTGGATAACTATTGTTCCATATATGATGTGAGACCCAAAGCTTGTCAGGAATTTCCCCATACAGATCGCAAAAAATTTCAACAGATTACAAATCTTACACTCAAGAATGTAGCCATATGCCCTGCTGCTTATAACATAGTTGAAGAAATGAAAAAGAAGATTAATATCTAGGGATTTAGTCAAATAGTTCTTTCGAAGCGACTGCTCATATCAAAAAAATTAATCCGAAAATAGTAACTTTACGCAATGGAGGTTTTATTAAATTATTTTGAAAACATACCGTCTTTCCACAGAAGCCTTATTCTTGTTTTAGGAATAACCTTTTTTTGGCTTCTTGAAGGTGCATTGCCGCTGTTTAATTTCAAGTATAAAAAGTGGAAGCATGCCCTTCCAAATTTCTTCTTTACACTTACCACAATTCTTATCAATTTTGGGCTGGCTTTTGTACTGTTGAAATCAAGCGATTGGGTTACGACAACTAAATTCGGTATTATAAATTGGTTACCTGAAATTCCGCTATGGCTCTATGTA
>NZ_JBATGR010000178.1:0-9720 GCF_049665975.1 Eudoraea sp. | reverse complement strand
GAGAAAGTTGTGTTATTGCAAAGGTAAATTCCTCGACTTCCAGGACCGCCTTTTCCGGATCATTAATCTTAAAGAAAACCACTCCGTCTATACTGCAGGGTACGTTATCTTCCGTCATTACTTCCTGAGATACAATATTTATGGTAATCACCCTAATATCTACTGTCTGAACCGTATCCACAATGGGTATTATCCACCTGAATCCAGGTTGTAATGTTTTTACATACTTTCCGAATCGAAATTTTAATGCTCTTTTATACTCAAAGACAATTCTTATTCCTGCCAACAGAAAAAGCAGGAATACAATGGTTAAAACAAATACTGCGCTCATACCGAAAGTTTTAAATTATTTTTATTTTTCCTTAAACAAATCCGAAGATCTATTTTCGTTTAATTTTATAACCCATTTTAAGCTAGTTCTTCACAATTCTAATGGAAGATTAAGTCCTTCTTCGGGCTAAAACACAACTCTTTTAAAGTTACGAAATATATAGCCCGGAACAAAACATATAAGCCTCTAAAAACAGTGATACGGACACCTTTCCGGGAATCAAGAAAAGCTTGATATTTATGACCTTATCAGTTACTAATCCCAAATTTTTTGTTTTTTAGTTTCAAGTATTTGTAGAATGAAATATCTAACAAAGCAAACCACAGAATAAAGCAAATAAAGGTGACCTTTTGAATAACTGGAAGGCTTCTTATAAAAGTCCCGGTTTCATAAATATAATAGTTAACCAAAAAAACTAGCAAACATGCAAGCCCCAAAAATAAGAGTGAGAAATAATTCGCTTTGTACAGCTCAACAAAACAGCTGATAAAGGCAATCACTGCAAAAAATCCTGCGATACGAACAGTTATATCATGTGTCCCTGATGTAAGGGTCATTGTAATTACCAGTGCCAGAATCCCTGCCAGCCACATAACAACCACGTTCTTGCTTTTATTCGAAAATAGCCCTGGTAAATAATACCATAATAAAACCAGGCTTAAACAGAGCACTCCCAGCGAACCTCTGGCTAAAAAACGTGCAGAATTTAATTCCCCGTTTATGGCATTACGGTCTAATAAATCACATAGATAATTGTTCCAAAAGTTGAATCCTTCCTGATCTGTTTCGATCCATGAACCCCCTGGATAATTTATTGCCGCCAAAATATACAGTACAACAAATAGTCCCATTCCGGCAAGCGGTAAGAGCAATGCAGAAGGTTTAGGAACTCTAGGCAGTATATCTATTTTCATAATCCTGTCTCATTCAGAGTTTAAAAAAACCTAAGGGAAAGAATGACTAACGCGGAGTAGTCCTGTATAAATTCTCCGCTCTTCTTTTTATGCCATAACACATTTTCCTGTCCATGGCAAATACAACAGGCTCGCCCAGGAGTCCAAATAGTAAGCTGTTTTTTAAGGAAGGATTGTAATCTACTCTATTTCTTGAGACAAATCTCGACCTATGCTCATCAATTGGTTCTACCATCCACAACCAACTAAGATGCAAGTAATTAGTTGGGGATTCTAAAGCCTGATTGTAAACCGAATTTTTATTTAAATCATACCAATTTTCAATAGCCATTGCTTTTCCATGTTCACAAATTACAAGAGGATAAGCATCTTTTGGGCCAAAGGGTATTAAATCGCCTATTTTGGGTTGTTGAAATTCGGGTAAAATTTTATCCGAATTATTGATTTGCAAGCCAAAAAAATTTTCTAATGCCTCATAGCTATAAAAACCCCCTCTTCCCTGCCCTATTTGCGCAATCCATGGCCATACAAAACTTGTAGGTGCATTTATTTCTATGGCGTGAACAAACTCTGAACGTGGTTGTGGGACGAGATGATCTCCCGGAAATGAAGCAGCAGCCTCCGTGCGACTCAAACCCCATCGGTCCCTTAATGGTTTAAAAAACAGGGTTAAATAGGCCGCAATAATAATAAGAATGCCCTCTCCCCCTTCCAGAACTTGAAGGAAAGTGAAGCGTGTTCTTCGCTGTTTGTTAAGTGAAACTGTTCCCATCGATAGTTGCTCAGCGTTATTTCTTTTCTTGTTTGGCTTTATTTGATTTCCGCCATCGCCTTAGTTTAGGAAGTGTGTTCCTGGCTAATTTAGATGCAGTAGCTTTTGACATTCCCAGTTTTTCTGCAATTTTAATATTCCTGGCCATTTTTTCTTCAAGGCTAATCCCTCTATCAGTAAACTCCCCATCTTCAAAACAATAGTGGCAATACTCTGTATTTATACTTCCATCGCTATCGGTCGCAAAATCTGTCATATTTTTCATTGGCATTCCACAACTCTGACAAATATTTTTTTCTGAAATTTTCATGGTTTATCCAATTATATTTTTCATTTCTAAGATAAAAACTAAGTGAGTAATACAGTATGATATTTGTCAGTTTAATATCTTATTATCCATATACATTTCTTTTTTCGGATAATGAAAAGCCCGTTTTTGCTGACAGCACCTTCTTTAGCTCCTCGGTGGTTGAAGAATCAATTAAATTCAGTGCCTTAACATTACAAAGTTTTTCAACCATATTAACACCTGCCAGCGTATTAGATGTAATCCCGGTTACGATGTCCGGAATAATTTTGAATGCTTTCATTAATCCGTATACAGCATATGGATCCGAAGCACTAAGAATCGTACATTTAATGTGTTCTCGCAACTCGTTGATAGCCAAATCGCCATTATAGGGCTCTAAAGGAGATGCACCTATCTCAATAATGGCTACATCGGCATTTTGATGCTCAATTTTGCTCAGTAACTGATCTAACTTAGTCTTGTAAATGTCTGCGGGACAAATTGAAGATGGAAGTCCAACATCCACAAAATCCATAACTGCATTTGCCCCCACATCCTTTATGGCCAGAATATCTTTATAACGTCCGGCACCGGTTAATTTTGCCCCCACTACATTGTATCCGGCAGCCTTAAAAAGATTGGTCACAATTCTGGCAGAAGTAGTTTTTCCTGCAGACATAGATGTCCCTACAAAGAGGATTACCGGTGTGTTAAAAGCGATCGAATCTACAGTTTCCACAAAATCATTCATAGTAAGTTTGTTACCGCCTCTGGATACGTGTCCGGTATAATCTACTTCCATCATATTTGGTATAAAAACAGATTTTGAGGTTAGTTTTCCCATCAGGCCAGCTCCGGTTAGAACATTCATCTTAAGGTCGGCTTTAACTTCACGCCATGTCCCAGTGGCTTCAAGAGTTGCAAAACGCTCGCCCAGTGCACCAACGATTGACTCTCCTCCAATAACTCCCCGCATTCTGCCAGTGGTAAGCTCTAAATTTAATGTGTTACTCCCCGGATCCAGAATCTTACTTACAACATAATCTCCGGTTTCCCATTGATCCCTATCAAGTTTTTCAACATTGAATTCAATTTCAGCTAAATCAGAAATTCTAGTTAGTGATGTATAAATGAATTGCTGGTTCATGTTTTTTTATTTAAAGGTTCTAATAATAACAAGAGTGTCAAAAGGGCTGTTCTTTCAATTAGCTTGTTTTGCAAAATATACTCGTGGGCTGCATGTGCACCATCTCCGGGGGTTCCAAGACCATCGAGAGTAGCAGTATAAAGGCTGGTTGTATTGCCATCCGAACCTCCCCCGGCAGTTGCTTCTTCCAGATCCAGCCCCAAATGTTGTCCCTGTTTTTTTGCCATTTTCCATAAAAGCTGATTACGGGGTGTTTTTTCCATAGGTGGTCTGCCAATACCCCCTTCAATTTCCATTACAACATCATTATGTATAGGCTTTAAGGATTTTATTTTTTTTGTTATCATATCCCCATCTGCTTCCTTAAGGACTCTTACATCAATTACAGCTTTACTTAAAGGTGCAATGACATTGGGTGAAATACCCCCTTCGATCATTCCTATATTTACAGAAATCCCTTTATCCAGATCATTCATAGCGTAAAGCCTCTGGACCTGCTGTGATAACTCTACTATGGCATTCACCCCTTTTGTAGGGTCTAATCCGGCATGAGCCGCCTTGCCGCGAACCGTTATTGTAAAACGGCCTAAGCCTTTTCTTGCTGTTTTTAATTTTCCGTTCAATCCTAAAGGGGGTTCCAAAACATAGGCCCGGTTTGCAAGTTTTGCTAATCTTTTAAGCGCATTAGTAGACTCTCTGCTTCCAGTTTCTTCATCAGAATTTATAAAAACTACAGGTTCAACCTTTGGTATTATGTTCATATCCCTGATAGCCATTAGGGAAAAAATAATCTGGGTAATACCAGCTTTCATATCATAAACACCAGGTCCTTTTATCTTGCCTTCAATGTAAGACAGGGGCATTTTATCTATTGTCCCTAAGGGCCAAACGGTATCGCAATGACCAATTAAAAGCTGATGGGGTAAATGTTTCTTTCTATTTTTGGGTCTTGCGTACAAGTAGCCGCCGGTATTTTTACCGTACATGTGAATTGCCAAATAACCCATCGCAGTAAATCTATCTCTTAAATAAGCTAATATTTGGTGCTGCGAATTAATTTTGTCTGAGGGGGATTCAATACTAACCAACTCATTTAAAAAGAGGATAATACCTTCTTTACGAGTCAAAAGATACTCTTTGGTAAGCGCCGCTATTTTCTCCGGGCTTTTCATCGCTTAAAATTTTTTGGAAAGGGAAAGTCAATTGTTTCCGTGATCTTAGCAAACCTGCCAGGGGCAATATATGCAAGTAAAGGGTTTTTTAAAATTTGCTGCTGCTCGTCCATTTCTGAAACTTTCATATAATCTCGATGGGCATAGGCAGCCTTAATAGTTCCTGTAATAATACTATAATCATCAAAGCCATCAATAATTTTATATAACCCACACTCTAAATAAAAATAGGCGTCGGCCAATATAGGCGCATCCATTGAGGGTGCTCTTAAAATAGGCAAGGCGTTAACTATGCCCTCTGATTTGGAAATACATTCCATTCTTGGACTGGCACTCAAAGACGTTGTGATTATTTGGTCGGGTTTTGGAAAGCTAACTGTGAATCCGCCAGTTGCCAAAACATTGCTAAACGTATTGTGCCTTGGCGTACAGACAAATCCAAAATACTTACCAAAACCCAAGGGCATGGCCATATGCTTTGGTGCAAGATCATAACCTTGCCTTTCCTTTGTCCCAATTACAACCAAAGGGGCTACAGTGAAAATTTGATCCCAGATTGAAGTTAAATTGTCCAGGAGCACATATTTATCTTGCTGTAATGTGTTCATAAGAGATGATTTGAAGAGTACTATCCCTAAAATTACAATTCAATTAATAAGTAAGTAATGACCTTGGTCATTGTTAAAATTCCTTTATCTAAATAATTTCATGAAAAATCAAAAAATGAAAGGTGTATTAAAACTGGGAAAAATTGCGGGAATTAGAATAGAAGTACATTGGACCTTTACACTATTATTGATATGGGTAGTCTTTCTTGATATTCAACGAGGCGGCACTATGAATACCGCCTTCATGAATATTATTTTAATCATTTTGCTCTTCCTTTGCGTAATACTTCATGAATTAGGGCATGCCCTGGCTGCAAGGAGATTTAATATTAATACTAATAAAATTACCTTGTTACCTATTGGTGGTGTGGCATCTTTGGAAAAAATGCCCGAAAAGCCGGGGCAGGAATTGATTGTAGCATTGGCCGGCCCTGCGGTAAATGTAATAATTGCAATATTGCTGTTTCTTGTGGTGCCTATGAAAAATTATTTTGGTCTGGATGCAGATAGTTTGGTGAATTTACTTGCCGCACCAACTTTAGAGACCCTTTTATTTTATCTTTTCATAGCTAATGTAATGCTGGTAGTTTTTAATTTAATACCAGCTTTTCCTATGGACGGTGGTCGTGTATTTCGTGCTTTATTGGCGTTTACAATGGACAGGGCCAGAGCTACTGAAATAGCCGCCGGATTGGGACAGGCTTTAGCTGTTGTTTTTTTTATGCTGGGTCTTTTTTTTAATCCCTTTCTGATACTAATTGCACTCTTCATTTTTCTGGCTGCCTATAGTGAAAACCAAATGGTAAAACAGAAATCCCTGGTCGAAGGCCATTTTGTAAAAGAAGCCTTGTTGACTAATATTACGCTATTACATCCTGAGAATAGTCTGGAAGATGTTTTTGAGATAATATTAGCGGGTACCGAAAAGGATTTTGTGGTTGCAGAAAATGGGTTAATCGTAGGTATTCTAAATCATAAAAACATACTTAATAATGCGCAAAATGGTTCAATAAAAGTGAGATCAATTATGAACACAAAGTATAAGACCATGAGGGCTATGGATGAGTTAAAAGAATTCTTTGTTATGATCAATAACGAAAAGCAACGTTTCTTTCCTGTAACAGATAAAACTAACAAACCTATTGGTGCAATAGACGTAAATAACGTAAGTGAATTTCTTATGCTTAGGACAAATTTGCATTCAAAATCTTGAATTAACATAGCTCCCCTGATCCTTGTCATTTCAGATTTTTACATGATTTAATAAATTGAGAAAAATTAGGGTCATGAATAATTTTTTGGCACACACATTTACAAAAAAAGCTTTTGAACAGTTAGCTTCAATAAGGAATCAGTATAGCGTTTCTATATATCTTCCAATGTATAAAAAAGGGAAGGAACTGAATGAAGGCTTAGGGCAATCTAATTTAAAATCTTGTCTTAAAAAAGTACATGCGGTTTTGGTTGAATATGGGTATGATAAAAGCAGCGTAAATGACTATCTTAAACCAATCCGAAATCTTATTTTCGAATTAAGTTTCTGGAGAAATCCATCAGAAGGTCTCGCCATATTTTTAGATAAAGATAAAGGGATGAGGTGTTATAAATTACCATTTCCGTTTGAAATAAAAACCTATGTTGCCGATCATTTTTATTTATTTCCGTTACTCCCCTTATTTCACAATAACGGTATTTATTATCTCCTGGAACTTAGCCGGGACTATGTGAAACTCTATAAGGGCTCCAGAAATAACTTCAGGGATATTCCAATTAAAAAAATAATTCCCAAACAGTTAGAAGAAGTTGTGGGTTTTGATTTTGAGCAAAAGATGTTACAATACAGAACAGGCCATATGATGTATCCGGCCGGATCATTTCATGGCCAGGGAGAAGGTAAGGAAGACGAAAAAAAAGAACTGCTTAGCTTCTTTAGAAAAATAAATCGAGGTGTTACTAAAATGATATCAGATAAAAAGGCCCCCTTGATTTTGGCATGTACCGATGAGTTGTACCCTGTATACAAGAAAATTAATTCATACCATAAATTATGGGATACCAATCTAAGCGGAGATCCAGAATTTAAAGGCACAAACGAGTTGCACAAAGCATCCTGGAGTTTGATTCAATATTATTTTGAAACAAAAAAGCGTGAAAAACTGGCAAAATTTATTTCTAAATTTCATACTTCACTAACTACCTGTCAACTCTCGGAAATTATTCCGGCAGCGGTCAAAGGAAAAATAGATACACTCTTTGTACAACAAAAAGAAGATGTTTTTGGCACCTATAACAGTGCTAAAGGATGCTTAATTCTCGATTCCTATAAAGAAATGCGAAATATCTCTTTATTAAATATGGCTGCCATAAATACCTTTCTCCAAGGTGGAAATGTTTACTTTCTGGAAGCCGAAGAAATGCCTGTTAAAAACATCCCTATGAATGCCTTGCTTAGGTTTTGACCAAACCAAATGTTTAGAATTGTTTCTCCGCCAATCTATTTTGATAAGTATTGCCAATACCTTTCTTTTAATGATTAATATAGAGTTTATTCGAATTGAATATTCATGAAATTCCAATACTTTTTTTTTGGTAGCTTAACAATGGAAGGAGTCGCTCTAATTTCATACGTTTTACCAGATCAAAATGCCATAGATTTGGAATTAAGGTATGGCCCTCTCTTTCCAACATTGCAAGAATATCTGCATCTACTTCCTTCAAATAGTCTTTTAAAGTTTTGAAAACATCATCTGAAAATCTAAATTCAAAACTGATATTTTTATAAGTAACCTTTTCCTTAAGCATCTCCTTGAACCAAAGCATTTGATCTTCGGCCGCATACTCTTTTTTGGTAGAAACGTGTATTAATTTAATTTCAGTATCAAAGGCGGAAGCAAACTCAGAAATCTTTTCAATGGCCAGGACATCTGCTTCTTCAAAGGCCGTTGCGTATACAATGGTATTTGGCCCCGAAAGCCTGGAAGTTTGTGGAACAGACATTACAGGCACAGTAGATTTTTCTATAAGAGCAGTGGCTGTACTCCCTATAAATAGGTCTTTTACTATGTTACTTCCTGTCATCCCGACAAATATTAGGTCAGCACCTATTTCTTCAGCTTTTTCCAATATCCCATCAGACTCGATACTATTTTCAACCACATGAATAACAGGGCCCTTACCATCTTCCATCCTGTCCAAATACTTCCAACAAAAAGCATCTAGTTTTTCCCGGTGACTATTAAAAGCTGCCTCCTCCAAACGGGCATAAGCCAAACTCACTGTACTAATAAAAGTTGCTGAAATATCAAATACATGAATAACATGAAGCTTGGCATCAAGTTTTTTACAAAACACATCGGCCAACTTTAAAGCTGAAATTGAATTATCTGAATAATCCGTGGCATAGAGTATAGTTTTCATAGGATATGCATTTAGAATTAGTTGAAAAAGCAGGATGAATCTATCAAAAAGAAAAACAACAAAAAATGACCTAAGTCATATCCCGTAAGAAAATGGCTATATGACAATTGTCATTTTTACAAATGTTGAAATGGACTAATTTTATCTTAAACTCAATAAAAACAAATATTATGGGTGAAATAGCCACTTCAGACAGACAAATCACCCTGTTTTATAGTTCTAAATCTAAAAGGGCTAAACAGACTTTGGCGTATGCTAAATCAGAAGGTTGGCCCATACAAGAGATAGATATTCTAAAAACACCACCCACCGGAACACAGATAGCCGAATTGGCAGATAGGTTGGATATAGAGGTAAAAGATTTGGTTAATCAAAATCATCCTTCCTATTCTTCTAAGTTTGAACCGCACGAGCTTTCATCTGAAGATTGGATTAAAATGATAAGACACAATCCTGAAATTATGAAACAACCAATTGCACTCCGGGGAAAAATAACCATATTGGTTGAAACTCCAACGGATATCCTACGGATATAACTTATATGCACACGATTTAATTTTAATGTAAGATCTTTAAGTACCCGTAAGAAAATTTAAATACCAGGATATGGCAAGATTCAGAGATTTCAATATCGCAGATTGGTTTTCATTCTATCGCATAGCTGCCGTACCCTTTCTGCTTGCTTTGATATGGTTTAATGAACGAGAATTATTTAGCTGGTTTCTACTTGTTAGCTATTCCACAGACGCAATCGACGGTTATTTAGCAAGAAAACTTAAAATTACCAGTGCCCGTGGTTCCCAATTAGACTCTTACGGAGATCAAATGACCCTTATAGTTGGTTTAATCGGGTTGATAAAATTTGAACCTGCTTTTATGCAGGAGAACTACCCGCTTATTTTAATTGCTTTTGTACCCTACATTTTGCAAATGATACTAGCCTTTAAAAAATATGGTAAGGCCACCGCTTTTCATACCTATCTGGCCAAATTATCCGCGGTTATTCAAGGGGTGTTTATACTCTGGCTGTTATTCTTTGGTCCTGTATATTGGTTATTCTATACAATGAT
>NZ_JBATGR010000177.1:0-1986 GCF_049665975.1 Eudoraea sp. | reverse complement strand
AATAATAGGATGCTTTTCATCTGAAAGTGTATCCCCTGTTTTAATATCTTTAAAACCTACAGCTGCACCAATATCACCAGCCGCAATAGAATCTACGGCATTCTGCTTATTGGAATGCATCTGATATATTCTTGAAATTCTTTCCTTATTCCCGGAACGATTATTAAGTACGTAAGATCCCGCATTTAACTTGCCCGAATACGCCCTGAAGAAAGCCAAACGGCCTACAAACGGATCTGTGGCAATTTTAAACGCCAAGGCCGCAAAAGGCTCATTAACGTCTGGTTTTCTTAAAACTTCTTTATCTGTTTTTGGATCTATTCCTATAATACCTTCCTTATCCATAGGAGAAGGCAGGTAACGACAAACTGCATCCAATAAAAATTGAACTCCTTTGTTTTTAAAGGAAGAGCCACATATCATTGGAATAATACTCATATCCATAACAGCTGCCCTAAGAGCCGCATGAACTTCATCTTCAGTAATAGAATCTTCATCTTCAAAGAATTTCTCCATCAATCCTTCATCGTATTCTGCTACAGCTTCAATCAAAGCAGCACGATATTCGTGCACTTCGTCCTTCATTTCTTCAGGAATATCAATGACATCAAAAGTAGCACCCATGTCTTCATCATGCCATACAATAGCACGGTTCTTAACAAGGTCAACAATACCTTTAAAGTCTGCTTCTTCGCCTATAGGTAAAACAATTGGAACAGCATTGGATTTCAACATATCCTTAACCTGTTTACTAACCATTAAAAAGTTAGAACCTTGCCTGTCCATCTTGTTAACAAAACCTATTCGAGGAACTTTGTAATTGTCTGCCAATCTCCAGTTAGTTTCAGACTGAGGTTCAACACCATCAACTGCACTAAAAAGAAAAACCAAACCATCCAATACCCTAAGTGAGCGATTTACCTCTACAGTAAAATCCACGTGTCCGGGGGTATCTATAATGTTAAAATGATAGGGTTTAGATTCAGGAAGTATTTGTCCGTTCTTGGTTGGAAAATCCCAGGTACATGTTGTAGCTGCCGAGGTAATTGTTATACCACGTTCCTGCTCCTGAGCCATCCAGTCCATGGTGGCAGCACCATCATGCACTTCCCCTATTTTATGACTAACGCCCGTATAATATAATATACGTTCCGTAGTAGTGGTCTTACCTGCATCAATATGCGCTGCAATACCTATATTTCTTGTATATTTTAAATCTCTAGCCATTTTGCTTTTTAAAATCTAAAGTGGGAAAATGCTTTGTTAGCTTCTGCCATTTTATGTGTATCCACTCTTCTTTTAACCGCAGCACCTTCTTCTTTAGAAGCTGCTAATACTTCTCCAGCCAATTTTTGAGCCATGGATTTTTCATTACGCTTTCGCGCAAAGCTTATAAGCCATTTCATAGAAGTGGAAATTTTTCTATCCGGTCTTATTTGCATGGGTATCTGAAAAGTTGCACCACCTACTCTTCTGCTTCTAACCTCTACATGTGGCATTACATTGGAAAGAGCTTCTTTCCACAATTCCAATGAAGATTTCTCTTCGTCTGTTTTCTTTTCTTCTACAATATCCATTGCATCGTAGAATACTTTAAAGGCAACTGATTTTTTACCATCCCACATTAACATGTTCACAAAACGTGTTACCAGTTGGTCATTAAACCTTGGATCCGGTAATAGTGGTCTTTTTTTCGCCTGTCTTTTTCTCATCTTTTCTTCTTACAAGTTTAGATTACTTTTTAGGGCGTTTTGCTCCGTATTTAGATCTTCTTTGGGTCCTTCCAGCAACTCCTGCTGTATCTAAGGCCCCTCGGACAATATGATATCTAACTCCTGGCAAATCTTTCACCCTTCCGCCTCTAACCAATACTATCGAGTGCTCCTGGAGATTGTGACCTTCGCCGGGAATGTATGCGTTTACCTCTTTACCATTGGTTAACCTAACTCTTGCAACCTTTCGCATTGCAGAATTTGGTTTCTTAGG
>NZ_JBATGR010000176.1:0-6670 GCF_049665975.1 Eudoraea sp. | reverse complement strand
CCTGAATATTAAAAGGGCTTACGCTGTGTGTGATATCAACAATTTTAGCATCCGAAAGCTCTTTATAAATAGTCCCCTTAAGGGCCCCTACAAAATGGTCTTTATATCCAAAATCTGTAGTTAAAGTAATGATCGCCATGCAGCACTGTTGATATTTTTTTAACTATTCAAACCGATTTTTACTTAAGTTTGTTTGACAAAATTACATGAAAAAAACAGCCTACAGAAATTTATCTTACGGCACACAACAATTAAATAAATCTATTCATTGAACGAACTCAACTTAGAACTTACCGCGATTAGTCCAAGGGAATTCTTCGGACATCAAAACGAAAACATTAATCTCTTAAAAAAACATTTCCCCAAATTAAAAATAGTAGCGAGAGGAAGCAAAATAAAAGTTTTTGGCGATGAACCTCTGCTGGATGAGTTTGATAAGCGTTTTCATATGCTTACGGCCCATTTTACAAAGTATAACACACTAGACGAAAATGTAATAGAGCGAGTGCTTACAAGCAGCGATAAAGGAGAATATGAATCTTCAGAAAGTAGCGGAGATATTATTGTTCACGGGGTTAATGGTCGTTATATTAAAGCGATTACAGCCAACCAAAGAAAACTTGTTGATTCTACGGATAAAAATGACCTGGTATTTGCCATAGGCCCTGCTGGTACAGGTAAAACTTATACCGGAGTTGCATTGGCAGTGAGGGCATTAAAAAATAAGGAAGTTAAAAGAATCATTTTAACCCGGCCTGCGGTTGAGGCCGGAGAAAACCTGGGATTTTTACCCGGAGACCTGAAGGAAAAACTGGATCCTTATATGCAGCCTCTTTATGATGCCCTTCGCGATATGATACCGGGCGAAAAACTTATTCATTACATCGAAAACGGAACCATACAAATTGCTCCACTAGCTTTTATGCGGGGACGAACTTTGGACCATGCATTTGTAATCCTTGATGAGGCGCAGAATACAACACATGCCCAGATGAAAATGTTTCTTACCCGTATGGGGAAGAATGCCAAATTTTTAATTACCGGCGACCCCGGACAAATAGATTTACCGCGCAGGGTTATCTCCGGCCTTAAAGAAGCACTATTGATTCTTAAAAGCGTACCTGGTATCCAGATCATATATTTAGACGACAAGGATGTAATACGCCATAACCTTGTAAAGAAGGTAATAGATGCCTATAAGAATATTGAGCATCAAAACTAAAAGAGAAGTATGGCCGAGACAATCATGACTACTAATTTTAGTTTCCCCAACCAAATAGGGGTATATAAGGGAAAAGTGAGGGAAGTTTATCATTTAAAAAATGATAAACTCATTATGATAGCAACAGACCGCTTGTCTGCTTTTGATGTTGTCATGCCTAAAGGAATTCCATACAAGGGCCAGATACTCAACCAGATTGCTACTAAAATGATGAGGGCGACCTCAGATATAGTTCCAAATTGGTTAGAAGCCACTCCCGATCCTAATGTGGCTATTGGCCAGGCCTGTGAACCATTTAAGGTTGAAATGGTAATACGGGGATATCTTTCGGGGCATGCGGCACGCGAGTACAAAGCCGGTAAAAGAACTCTCTGTGGTGTTGCAATGCCCGAAGGGATGATTGAAAATGACAAGTTTAAAGAACCCATCATAACCCCGGCTACCAAAGCCGAAGAGGGAAACCACGATGAAGACATTTCCAGGGAAAATATTATAAAGCGCGGTATTGTATCAGAGAAGGATTATGAAATACTTGAAAATTACACAAAGGCCTTGTTTAGGAGGGGCACCGAAATTGCAAAGCAAAGGGGATTACTTCTGGTTGATACCAAGTATGAATTCGGGAAAAATAGAGATGGCGAAATTCTCCTCATAGATGAAATACACACCCCTGATTCTTCGCGCTACTTTTATGCGCAAGGTTACGAAGAAAGGCAGAGCAGGGGAGAAGGTCAAAAACAACTTTCCAAGGAATTTGTACGCCAATGGTTGATTAGTAATGGATTTCAGGGGCTGGAAGGGCAAACGGTTCCCGAAATGTCTGATGAGTATATTACCACAGTTTCTGAGCGTTATATTGAACTTTATGAAAATATTACAGGAGAAACATTTATTAAAGCAGATACAACTAATATAATGCATCGTATAGAAAACATTGTACTTGAATATTTAAGGGATTAGGTCGGTAAAACAGCGAAAGGGGAAGCAAAGTAGAATGTTCTTCTATTAAAGCAAATTAAGCCTGCTTTAAAAGATAAAGCAAAGTATCTGATAGGCAAATTTGTAAAAGAAGAGTTAGTGGAGCATGCACTGGATGGGTTACAGAAGTACGGAATGAAAATTTAAAGTAAATTTCAAAGAAACCTATATTTTTTGTTTATGCTTTGTCAGCAGTTGTTTTTTAGTAATTGACCGGTTTGAATATTTAAGGATTTCGGAACACTCCATTTTTTATTTCGCCTTAACACCATACTTCCTTTGCAAATCTATCCAATGTTCCTTCTGGATCTCCTTCATTAAACCAACATTGATCAGGTCAAAAGCCAGGTGGTTCTTCGGTAACATAAAACTTTGATAGTTCTCTTTAAAAGTGATGGGCAGCAGTTTCACCTTTTCATCTAAAGAAAGCCGATTGATGTAATACTGTAAAATGGTATGATCGAATAGCAGTACATCATTTTCTTTTTTGGCAAGTGCTCTGAGGGCAAGAATTGGTGAAGCATAAGTCATATTAATTGGAATATTTTCTTCTATTAAATAGGACTCCTCGTTTGTAGCACCCACTACTGAAATATTTTCCACCAATCGAATATCCTCGGCATTTTTGATGTCAGTTTGTAATCCGGAAATAGTTAGCGTGGAAGCGATGCTGGCAGTAAAACTCGAAATAATGATCACTGCAGTAAACATCCAAATAATGGCAATCGCTTTGCCTATATTCGACTTGGGAGCTTTATCGCCATAACCCACCGTAGTCATTGTTACTGCGGACCACCATAGCCCGTCAAAAAGGCCTAAAAGACCGGGACGGAATTGAAATTTATTATGTCTTCGTTCAATTAGCCATAGAAAAAAACCAAAGACAAAAATGACAAAAATGAGTAACAATATAATTTCTAAAAAAGCCAGTGAGAAAATATTACTAATGAAAACAGTTAAGGGGGAGCGATTTAAGTAAGGAATAGCTACTCCAATACTGGAAATGAAATAGGGCTGTGTCATGTCAAATTTATTAACCCGCGAATCATTCACATCCATAGGATTAATGGTTAAATCGATTTCCTCGTACTCAAGACTTTTTAAAATACCGATGAAATCTGAATATAGTTCATAACGGAAATTCAGATCGGCAGACTGTGCTATGTTTTCCCATAACTCAATACTCAAGCCCTCAAAATCACCATCTTCCATTTTTATTACAAAGGGTGGATTATGGTAAATACCTACGGTAAGCGTATCTCGTTCAGCAGAAGCCTGAAGAGTACTTACTACAAGCAATAATAAAATTAATATGTGCAACCATTGATTCTTCATACCTCCTTCGTTATTTCCTCGTGAATGGAAAAGCAGATAAATTGTGCTAAAATTCTAAACATAACTAAATCATTAGGGTCGAATTGATTTTTCTGGATACTGTAAGCACATAATACAACCGGCTGATCATTCTCTAAAGTAAAAGGAATAAACAATAAGGAATTAAAACGGTAGGCAGCCTTTTCTTCAATATACATGGTATGCTCCTTATTGAAGTCATTAATTAAGACTTCCTGATTGTTGGCCATAGCCCAGCATGTTATACTGGTTTTGATGTTGAAGGATTTGCTTCTAAAGGTATAACCACTTCTTTCCTGGTTGGAAAAACCCTTGTGGACGATTTCATTTTTTACCTTAAATGCAATTTCAAAAGCGTTTATATCAGAAGATTGGTTAACGGCTTTACCCATCGCAGTGATGATGTCGTTCCACGATGCCTTTTTGGGAATTTCTTTGATAAATAGTTCAAGAGTATGGATATTCGAATTTGCACTATCCAATTCTTCTTGCTGCTCTTCAAATTCTTGAATCTTTTGATGGAGTTGCGCTTCTTTTATCGCTAACTTTTCATTGGAGTATTTCAAGACTTGTTGTAATCTGTTGAAACGTCGTCTTACATAAAAACGAAAATAATAGGATATAAATAAAACCAGCAGACCAATCGAACTATAGATAAACCAAGTTTGCAAATACAGGGGCAGAAATACGTTTAACTGAATTTCCAAGGGTTTGCTCCATTGGTATCCTCCAGGTTGTTTAGCTCGCAATTCAATGTAGTAATTACCCAGTTCAATTTGGCTTAAGCTTAGTGAATTGTTATTACCGTTTGATTGCCAGAGCTGTTCTTCCAACATAATCTGTCTGTCTTCTTTGGAGAGCAGTCTGTATTGGTATTGAACATTTCTAGCAGGAAATGACAAATTTGTAAAGTACAAATTGAGCTCTTGACTTTTTTTTATTTTTAACACCTCATTAAAGCCTTCGGGTAATACCCTTTGATTGATCATGATCTTTCTAATCCTTGGTGGATTGGAATAGGGAAGGGTAGCAGCAGACATGCGCGAGTATACCAGGCCTTCAGCAGTGCCTGCCCAAAGACGTCCCTGATCATCTGTAGTGATACATCGGTAAGCACTTATAACAGCTGGTAAACCTTCTGTTTCACCTAAAACTGTAGAAGTATTTTGTTGGTGAAATACCAGTCCTTTAGTAGCTGTGGAGATCCAAATATTATTATTGGAATAATGCGTTACGCCCCTTACTTCTTCCTGACCTAAAATATCATTTTGGATCAATGTAATTTTTTCACCATCGTAGCGCAGCAAGCCATCAGTAGTAGCCAGCCATACAACGCCACTGTCGTCAACCGTCAAATCATGGGCTTCAAAATTGAGCATAGCTGTAAATGGAAGTGCAGGGCTAAGGTTTACAAATTGATCTTCCACTGGATCAAAACGATACAAATAACTTTTTTCACCAATGCCTGCGGCATATATTTCGCCCCGGGCACTTTCCTTGATTGCCAGGATCCTACTTGCAAAGCCTTTGGTCTCATCATAATACGTGATTGCACCTTTCTCATCGATCTTTGCAATGCCAATAATGGGTTTGTTCAAAGGAGCCTGGCAAAACCAAAGGTTCCCTTTACTGTCTGGAAAAAGATTGAAAATGGTCTCTCCCCGTTCATGGAAATCATCATATCTTTTGACAATCCTGTTTTTATCATATTTTAATAATTCAACTTTTGGGTTAGCGGTAGTCACCCAGAGGAATCCCGCTTTATCTTGAGCAACTGCAGTTGCCTGTAAATTATCAAAGATGGGCCTGGCAGTAAATTCATCCTGATTGGGAGAGATTTCGAATAAATAATTAATGGGTGCCCAGGCTTTCCCTTGATTGCCCATGGCAATACTGATAGGATTATTCAAGGGTAAATTTTTAACGGTTTTGAAAAAGCGTTGTTGAAGCAGCCAAAGACCGGTTTCCGAACAAACCCAAAGCTTATCATTATTACTTTTGCTATCTGTTGTTACATAGATTTCATTGATAGGTCCAAAATCCAATTCTTCCACTCGATGAGCTTCATTGGCTCCATATATCGTTTGAGGAGGATCGTTTAAATCAGATACCATAAATAACTTTCCCTTTCTGGTCCCTATGACGTATTGATCATTTTCATCGGCATACATGGCAGTAATCAGGTCATCATCGAGCTCAATCGTCTTAATTAGTTGGGGCTTATTTTCTTGAATTTTATAGACCCTGAGTGCATCGTTTCCCACCAGAAGATAGTCTTTGTGAATTAATAAGGCATTTCCATTTTTAATGTTCAGCTTTTTTTTAAAGGTATTAGCGGCTTTATCAAAATAGAACAATCCATCCAATGGGCTCAGCACCCAAATACCTCCCTTTGAGTCTTTATGTATCCCAAGCTTTTGTGCTTTATCCGTTTTGGAAAATGGATAAGTTTTGAAATCTTCTTGCTGCAACCTGCCAACGCTATGATTGGATTGCGTGAGCCAGATTTCCTGATCTTTAGCTGGTGCAAAATCGTTGGGATAAAAAGGAAGCCCGGCAGTTTCATTTATTGTGCCTTCTATTAGCGGAATTACCTTAGGCTGGGAAAGCAAATCGTCAATTTGATAGATACCCATATCATTTACAAACAACAGCTGATCTTCACGTTCATGAAGCTGATGAACGAATTGACTCTTGGTATGTATGCTATAAAGGTCGAAATGGATTCCATCAAATCGATACAAACCGTTTTGACTGCCAATCCATATAAAGCCCGCCTGATCCTGAAGTACAGTGGAAACCTGGTCAAAAGGGGCTCCAGACCCTGAATTGTATTGAACATAGCTATACTGTTGTGCAGAAATATGAATAGATATGCCACACAAACAAAGGCAGAGAATTACTTTGTTCAATTTTCCTAGCCTTAGAGACAAATGTAGGAAAAAAATAGTCTATTTCAGGACACGATCATAGACCATTTTGTCATTTTATAATTGGTTAATTATTAGTCACCCCGATCCCTATAGTTCCTTCTCTATAATATTACGAAGGAGTAGCAATCTGGAATATATGGATGAAGGCTATTGTTATACAATGTTTAATGCAGTTCTAATTATT
>NZ_JBATGR010000175.1:0-9274 GCF_049665975.1 Eudoraea sp. | reverse complement strand
CGACGGAAACCCTTTTCTGTTATATCACACGCATGCTGGATAAGTTTAATTTCCTCAATTTCTTTTACACCCCTTATCTGTTGTAATATGGGATTGCTCTTGGCTACAAGGTGCGCTGGAAAATCATTCTTGCATTTTAAAATAAAACGGTCCTCCCTGGTTTGAGTCTCTACTGACTGTCTGTAGTGCTCATTGGTATTAAAATAAATACATTCAGCTTCGGTCATCAGACCAAAAAATATTTTATCAAAATCTGTTAACCAATGCACAGATTCTATCCCTGAAACGGCAGTTGCCTGATCCTTATCTAACTTCGCCCCTTCCCAGACTGCTATGTGATCGTTTGTTTCCCTTACAAATAATATCTCCCTGCTTTTTTTATCAATCGCATCTGGAAAAAGCAAAAGGATGGATTCTTCCTGATCTACACCACTGAGGTATAAAATATCTCTATGCTGTTGAAAGGGCATGGTGCTGTCAGCGCTAATTGGGTAGATGTCGTTGGAATTAAAAATCGCAATGCTCTTTGGCTTCATTTCAGCCATGAATTTTTTCCGATTCTTTTTAAAAAGTTCGCTATTTATTTGTTCATATTTCATAAAAGAAAGTACTTTTCTCAAAAATAAGCATAAGCATGTTTACTTCAAAAAGGCAGACTATATTAAAAAGTTTTCAGACTCTAATAATTTCTCAGTAAATCATTAAATAAACAGAAGTCTATGAGTATATTTTTGCCTGCACAACCGCAAATTCATATTTTCACGCATAAATATTTATTTTCAAACCCATGAAATTTAATCTGCCACTAATTGCATTTTTCGTTTTTTTTATAAGTATCGCTCAATCCATATCGGGTCAATCGAAAAATGTTGAGGAAGCCCTTATGCTCAAAAAGCAAATGGAAGCCAATTCCCTGGTTAAGAATATTCCTTTCTCCAGTATTGGTCCTACAGTAATGAGTGGAAGAGTTGTAGATATTGATGTAAATCCAAAAAATCCAACAGAATTTTATGTGGCCTATGCTTCGGGCGGGCTTTGGTATACAAATAATAATGGCACCACATTTTCACCTGTAATGGATAATTCTGCTACACAAAATATAGGAGATATTGCCATAGATTGGGTTTCCGGGACCATATGGGTAGGAACTGGTGAGAATAATGCATCACGCTCTTCCTATGCTGGCATTGGCCTCCTAAAATCTAATGATAAGGGTAAATCCTGGGAAAATATGGGCCTTTTAGATTCACAGCATATTGGCAGAATCCTGTTAAATCCCAATAACCCCGAAGAGTTGCTTGTAGGTGTAACCGGTCATTTGTACACTAATAATGATGAACGCGGAGTTTATAAAACTTCAGATGGAGGTTCAACCTGGGTAAAAACACTCTATATCAATGACTCCACTGGCATTATCGACTTGGCTTTTGTCCCTGGAAAATTTAATATAATTTATGCGGCGGCCTGGGAAAAGGATCGAAAAGCCTGGAATTTTAAAGGTAACGGTGGTGGTTCTGGTATTTATAAGAGCATAGATAGTGGCAGTACCTGGACCAAGATAAGTGGTGGGAACAGTGGATTCCCCTCTGGCGAAAATGTTGGACGTATCGGACTAGCGGTATATAATGAAAATACTGTGTATGCCGTCCTGGATAGTCAATTTCGAAGGACAAAGAAGGATAAAGATCCTGAAGAATCAGACGGACTAACTAAAGATGAATTTAAGTCAATGACTGTCGACACTTTTCTTAAACTGGATAATAAAGAACTTGATAAGTATCTGAAAAATAATGGGTTTCAGGAAAAATACAAGGCTGAGAATGTAAAACAGCTTATTCAAAGTGGTACTGCTAAACCTCAGGATCTTGCCAACTATCTTGAAAATGCTAATTCCTTACTATTTGATACCCCGGTTGTTGGAGCCGAGGTATATAGAAGTGAAGATGGAGGATTGACCTGGAATAAAAGAAATGAAAAATATATTGATGACCTTTTTTACAGCTATGGATATTATTTTGCACAGATCAGAGTAGATGCCACAGATAAAAATAAAATTTATTTGGGAGGTGTTCCCATCATAAAGTCTGATGATGGAGGAAAAACCTTCACCTCAATAAATGGGGATAATGTACATGCCGACCATCACGCTCTGTGGGTAAATCCTCAAAAACCTGGACATCTAATTAATGGAAATGATGGCGGAGTAAATATCTCCTATGATGACGGAGCCAATTGGATTAAAAATAATGCACCTGCCGTAGGTCAATTCTACGCTATTAATATTGACTTTGAAAAGCCTTATAATGTATATGGAGGTCTTCAGGATAATGGTGTATGGAGAGGAGCCCACAACGCTGTGGAGAATAGCGAATGGCAACAGAGTGGACATTATCCCTGGAAAATGATTCTTGGAGGAGATGGGATGCAGGTACAGATAGACAAAAGGAATTCAAATATTGTTTATACGGGGTTTCAATTTGGTAATTATTATCGCCTTACTTTAAATGAAGATAAAACCATCGGCATACAACCCAAACATGAATTAGGTGAGCAACCTTACCGCTTTAATTGGCAGACGCCAATACTTCTTTCCACACATAATCAGGATATTCTTTACCTGGGGAGTAACAAACTTCACCGGTCACTTAATCAGGGTGACACCTGGGAAGTTATTTCGGACGATCTTACCAAGGGAGGGAAAAAAGGCAATGTAGCATTTGGTACTATAACAACCATTAGTGAATCTCCCTTAAAATTTGGTTTGGTTTATACAGGCAGTGATGACGGTTTGGTTTATCTATCTAAAAACGGTGGTGGAAACTGGGATTTGATATCAGGTGAACTTCCCCAAAATCTCTGGATTAGCAGGGTTGCAGCCTCCAAACATAAAAAAGAAAGGATATACGTTACACTTAATGGTTACCGCAAGGATGATTTTACGCCCTATGTTTATATGAGTAATGATTATGGTAATTCCTGGAAAAATATTGGTTCCAAACTTCCGGCTTCACCAATAAATGTAATAATTGAAGATCCTGAAAATGAAAATCTCTTATTTATAGGTACAGACAACGGACACTACATGTCAGTCAATCAAGGTAGTTCCTGGGAATTATTTCAAAACGGAATTCCCAATGTTGCTGTACACGATTTGGTAATTCAGCCAGATGCTAAAGACCTATTGGTGGGGACCCATGGAAGAAGTATTTATAAGGCAAATATTTCATGTTTACAGGAAGTGAATGAGAAAATCCTTGCCAAGGAATTACATATTTTTAAAACGGATAATCTAAAACATTCTCAAAGATGGGGAAATCCTTATAGCGCTTGGTCAAAACCAAATACTCCCGGATTGGACATTATATTCTATTCGCAAAAACCAACTAATTACTCCACTAAAGTTTTATCTTCAGATAAAACGGTAGTAAGTGAGTCCGTGCTTAAGGCAGACAAAGGTTTAAATATTATGTCTTTTGATGTCGCATTTTCCAAGAAAGGAAAATTGGATTATTTGAAAAAAAATAAGGTGAAACTTAAAACGGCCAAAGATGGTAAAACCTATTTACCAATAGGTGCCTATGAGATTGAAATTTCTTCAGCTGCATCAAGTCAAAAAATTAATTTCAAAATTGAATAAACCTAATTAATATGCAATTAACTTTAAGTATACCGGCACTTTTATTTCCAGCCATTTCGCTAAGTATGTTGGCATATAATGCCCGGTATTTGGCAATCGCAGCACTTATACGTCAGTTGCATAAACAATATCAGGAAAAGGCATCCCGTGGGTTGGGAATACAGGTCCGTCAATTAGAAAGAAGGCTTCAAATTATAAAGAATATGCAGGCTGTCGCAATACTAAGTTTCCTGTTCAGTGCCATCACTATGTTTCTTATCTATATAGAACAAGGTTTCTGGGCCAACCTCATCTTTGGTATTAGCCTTCTTGCTCTTATGATTTCGTTGGTTTTATCCTTGATTGAAGTACAACTCTCCACAAATTCCCTTAAGATCCAATTGTCAGATATGGGAGATAAAAATGTAAAGGAATAATATTGATAAATTTATTTTAGCTCTATTTTTACCTGGTTTATACCGTTTTTCTTTTAGAAGATCCGTCAAACTCTTTGTATTTGCATAAAATCAATCTAAATACCATTCTAATAGGTCCGGAAATTTGTTAATGATTTCCTCTTGACTTAAATTTGGTCCCCTAAACTATAACTAATGAGTTCACTGATTAAATCGTCCATAGCTCGGAAAGTGGTAATGGCCCTTTCAGGTCTTTTTTTGGTATTGTTTTTGTTACTTCATGTAACCATTAATTTAACCTCTGTAATTTCCCCTGACACTTTTAACCAATGGTCGCATTTTATGGGATATAATGGGCTGGTACAATACATAATGCAGCCAGTATTAATAATTGGCGTTATAGTGCATTTTGTAATGGGAATAGTTCTTGAGATTCAAAACACACAGGCACGATCAATAAAATACATCAAATACAAAGGAGGTGACAACGCTTCATGGGTTTCACGCAACATGATAATCACAGGTCTGGTTGTCCTTGCTTTTCTGGGCTTACACTTTTATGACTTTTGGATTCATGAAATGACCTATAAATATATTGAGTCTAATCCTGAAGACCCTACCCGTTATTATACAGAAACCGTTGAGAAATTTGCTCCTATGTGGAGAACCATTCTTTATGTTGTTTCTTTCGCATTGCTCAGCCTTCATTTATGGCATGGATTTGCCTCATCTTTTCAAAGTATGGGTTTAAACAATAAATACACACCTTCAATCAAATCATTTGCTAAAATCTATGCAGTCATAATTCCTTTAGTATTCGTCTTTATTGCACTATATCATCATCTTAACCCTATAACGCATTAATTATGGGCATTCTTGATTCAAAAATTCCATCGGGTCCTTTGGCCGAGAAATGGACAAAACATAAAAATGAAATTGATTTAGTAAATCCTGCTAATAAACGTAATATTGATATTATCGTTGTTGGCACTGGTCTGGCCGGCGGTTCTGCTGCCGCTTCTTTCGCAGAATTAGGGTACAATGTTAAAACATTTTGTTACCAGGATTCCCCCAGAAGGGCACACTCTATTGCCGCGCAGGGCGGAATAAATGCTTCTAAAAATTATCAGGGCGATGGAGATAGTGATTACAGACTATTTTATGATACCGTAAAAGGCGGTGATTATAGGTCGCGCGAAGCTAATGTTTATCGTTTAGCAGAGGTCTCCGGTAATATCATTGATCAATGCGTTTCCCAGGGAGTACCATTCGCCCGTGATTATGGGGGTCTTTTAGATAACAGATCCTTTGGCGGCGTTTTGGTTTCCAGAACTTTTTATGCCAAAGGACAAACTGGACAGCAACTCTTATTAGGAGCATATGCGGCAATGAACCGGCAGATACATCGTGGGAAGATTAAGTCGTATACAAGGCACGAAATGCTGGATTTGGTAATTGTCGATGGTAAAGCAAGAGGGATTATTGCAAGAAACCTGATTACAGGTGAAATAGAACGACATTCCGCACATGCAGTTGTAATTGCTTCGGGGGGATATGGTAATTTATTTTTTCTTTCTACCTATTGTATGGGGGCCAATGTAATGGCTGCCTGGCGCACACACCGCAGAGGCGCATTTTTTGCGAACCCTTGCTATACACAAATCCATCCTACTTGTATTCCGGTTTCAGGAGAACATCAATCCAAACTAACCCTAATGTCCGAATCTCTTAGGAACGACGGACGGATATGGGTGCCAAAAAAGTTAGATGATGCGAAGGCTATCCGGGAAGGAAAATTAAAGCCAACACAATTAAAAGAAGAGGACAGAGATTACTATTTAGAACGCAGATATCCTGCTTTTGGAAATCTCGTGCCACGGGATGTAGCTTCAAGGGCTGCTAAAGAACGTTGTGATGCCGGATACGGAGTAAATAAAACGGGAGAAGCTGTATATCTGGATTTTGATGCAGCCATAATGCGTTATGGAAGGGAAAAAGCACTCACATCTGGCCTGAAAGATGCGGATAATGCACATATAAGAACGCTGGGGGAAGAGGTCGTGGAAGCCAAATATGGAAACTTATTCCAGATGTATGAAAAAATTGTGGATGAAAATCCATATAAGACGCCAATGATGATTTACCCTGCGGTTCATTATACCATGGGAGGTTTATGGGTTGATTACAATTTACAGACTACCATTCCCGGATGTTATGCAGCAGGGGAGGCAAATTTCAGTGACCATGGAGCAAACAGGCTTGGAGCATCTGCGTTAATGCAAGGTTTGGCAGATGGTTACTTTGTTTTGCCGTACACTATTGGTGATTTTTTAGCCGACGATATCCGTACAGGGCCTATACCAACCGATTCTGAAGAATTTGATAAGGCCGAGAAAGATGTTTTGGATAAGATCAATAAATTAATGTCCGCTAAGGGCACTCATTCTGTTGATTACTATCACAAAAAGCTTGGTAAAATCATGTGGAATAAATGTGGTATGTCTCGTAATGCTAAGGGATTAAAAGAAGCTGTTGAAGAAATTGCCGCTTTAAGGAAGGATTTTTGGGAGAATGTAAAAGTGACCGGAGCTGCAGATGATAAAAATCAGGAATTAGAAAAAGCGGGTCGTGTAGCAGATTTCTTAGAAATTGGAGAACTTTTTGCTATGGATGCCCTGGAACGTAATGAGTCTTGTGGCGGTCACTTTAGGGAAGAATATCAAACTCCTGAGGGGGAAGCCTTACGTGACGATAAAAATTTCAAATTTGTTTCGGCCTGGGAATATAAAGGAGAGCCAAAAGACGCCAAATTGCATAAAGAGAATTTGATTTATGAAAATATTGAATTAAAGACGCGTTCCTATAAATAATAAGTTATGAAGATTTATCTTAAAATATGGCGTCAAAAAGATGCTTCCTCAAAAGGAAAAATAGTAGACTATACCATGAATGGTATTGAAGGCGATATGTCCTTTCTGGAAATGCTGGATATATTAAACGAAGATTTAATTTCGAAAGGAGAGGTGCCTATTGAGTTTGATCATGATTGCCGAGAAGGTATTTGCGGGACATGTTCTCTTCAAATTAATGGACGCCCGCATGGTCCGGACAGACTTATCACCGTATGTCAACTACATATGCGTAGTTTTAAAGATGGAGATACTATAGTAATTGAACCCTTTAGAGCTAAAGCCTTCCCCGTAATCAAAGATTTGATTGTAGATAGAAATTCTTTTGAACGCATTCAACAGGCGGGTGGTTTTATTTCTGTGAACACTTCAGGCAGAACAGTTGATGCTAATTCCATTCCTATACGGAAAGAGAATGCGGATAAGGCATTTAATGCGGCAGCTTGCATTGGTTGTGGTGCATGTGTTGCAGCTTGTAAAAATGCCAGCGCCATGTTGTTTACTTCCGCCAAAGTATCGCAGTTTGCCTTATTGCCACAAGGACGAATAGAAGCATCAGAGCGCGTAGAAAACATGGTGCGCCAGATGGATTTGGAAGGCTTTGGAAACTGCACGAATACAGGGGCATGTGAGATAGAGTGCCCAAAAGGTATTTCTTTGGAGAATATTGCCAGGATGAATAGAGAATATTTGAGTGCTTCCATAAAAGGCTAATAGAAAAACGTATATACTTCTAAAATCCCGGATAGTATTATCCGGGATTTTTATTTGCATTATCACCATATCTTTTTTGCTATTTTTACCATAACTATTACGCTATGAAGTCGTCTGCACACAATATTACTTCAAAACTGCCCGAGCTGCCTGAATCTATATTTAGTACCATGAGCAGACTTGCTAACGAGCACAACGCAATTAACATAGCACAGGGTTTTCCCAATTTTGAACCAGATCCTGTTCTTATTCAATTGGTTGCAAAAGCAATGAAAGATGGTTACAATCAATATGCTCCTTTAGGTGGTATCTATCCTCTTAAAGAGGTTATTGCTGAAAAGATCTCGCTTTTATATGGAACAAATTATCACCCGCAGTCGGAAATAACTATTACAGTAGGAGCTACACAGGCTATTTTTACTGCAATTTCAGCACTGGTATGGCCAAATGATGAGGTAATCGTTCTTAAACCGGCCTATGATTGTTATGAACCGGCTATTAAGGCAAATGGTGGTATTCCTATATTAATTCAATTAACCGGAAAGGACTATGCCATAGACTGGGATGTTTTTAAAGCACATCTTAACAACAAAACCAGGATGGTCATTATTAATACGCCACATAACCCCAGTGGTATGGTATTTTCAAAATCCGATATGTTAATGCTTCAAAGTTGTCTGAAAGACACTAATATCATCTTGTTAAGCGATGAAGTATATGAGCATATAATATTTGATAGTAACTCACATGAGAGTGCTTCAAAATACCCGGATTTGGCATCACGAAGCTTTGTTTGTGCCTCATTTGGTAAAACTTTTCATGCAACCGGTTGGAAAATGGGTTATTGCGCGGCTCCAGCAGAACTAATGAAAGAATTCCAGAAAATTCATGAATTCAATGTGTTTTGCGTTAATCATCCGTTTCAGCGAGCACTGGCGGAATATCTGAAGAAGCCAGCCCACTACTTGGATTTAGGCCCTTTTTATCAGGAAAAGCGTGATTTGTTTTTATCTGCAATTAAAAGCTCAAGATTCAAATTTAATCCTACTCAGGGAACATATTTTCAACTCTTGGATTTTTCAGAAATCAGCAACGAAAGCGATATTGCTTTTGCAGAAAGGCTAACTAAAGAATTGGGTATTGCCTGTATCCCGATTTCAGTTTTTAACAAAGATCTTGTAGATAATAAACAGATTCGGATTTGTTTTGCAAAAACCACGGAAACGCTTTTAAAGGCCGCCGAAATCATCACAACAATCTAGCCAATCCCTAATAGTATTATCTGCGCCCTTTACGCCTATTCTAATCCATTGCTTCCTGAATTAGGCTCATTAAATCGCCAATCTTTGAGGGTTCCAACCATCTTGTGATCACTACCAGGTCATTAGCCCTATAAATAACAATAAAATTCCCTCCAAAACCGGCGGCATAGTAGATATTTTCCGAAAGCCCCTCCCAATGGCGATCTCCTTTATTGTTAAGCCACCACATATAACCATAATTTGGATTTGGTGCCGAAGGTGTAATTGCCTCATTTATCCAGGCTTCGCTAATAAGCTGTTCTGAGTTCCATTTTCCATTGTTAAGAAATAGTAAGCCAAAACGGGCCATATCTTCGG
>NZ_JBATGR010000174.1:0-9577 GCF_049665975.1 Eudoraea sp. | reverse complement strand
TGATTCTTTATATCCGAATTATTAATCACTTCACCGTAATTTTTTCCAGCCACCGAAAAATAGGGCGCTTTCAGCGATTTATACCCTTGGGATATCATTTTCTGTAGTTATTTTATTGTACCCAAATCTAATAGCATGAAAGCTTTTTTAACCTTAGTACTTATACTTTTATTCGGAGCTGTTGCTCTAGCCCAAAAAACTTCAGACTATGGTAAAGTTGAAACATTTCAAATGGATATTGTTCTGGATGCTAGCCTTCCTGTTTCTCACAATAGTGGGCAAATTGAGGCAACAAAAAAAGACGCTGTTGCGCGCTTATACAAATTCAAGAATACAAGAGTAAAGAAAGCTTTGGCTTTTTCTACTAAAAAAAATAAACCCAAATTAGCTTAATCCCCAAATCTCAAACCTAATGATACTATTTATTCTATTATTACCCGTTGCACTTTTAGTAAGTTATATGATTGTTTTTCCAAAAACAAAAGGAGTTTTAAGACCAATTAAAGTGCCAAGAGGAAATAGATAAGTCCTCACTTTCTGTTTTAAACAGAGCAAGAGTTAATTAGCCCGACTATTATTCCGGAATTCCAGGTTGTTTAATCTGATAATTCAAACGCTCTTTTTCTGCGTCCACCATTTGCTTTACTTCCTTGAGTAGTGCTTTGGCATCGTAGATTACACCGTCCTTTATGGTGTATTTTACCCCACCAACACGCACAACTGTATTATCTTCAGTAAGTTTTATGGCACCCGTGCCATAGAGTACTTTCAGGTTTTCTAACGGATTTTCGGCTACAATAACAAAGTCTGCAAGTTTACCAACTGTTACTGTCCCTATTTGATCATCCATACCCAGGGCTTCTGCTCCGTTTAAGGTTGCTGAGCGAATAATCTCTAAAGGATGAAACCCGGCTTCCCGTAACAATTCCATTTCGCGGATATAAGCAAATCCATAGAGCTGAAAGATAAAGCCCGAGTCCGATCCTGTGGTTACCCGGCCACCTCTGTTCTTATACTCATTTACAAAGGTCATCCAGAGTTTATAATTCTCCTTCCAGGCTACTTCCTGTTCGGTACCCCAGTAATGCCAATACGAACCATGACTTATTTTACTGGGCTGGTAGAAATCCCATAATGAAGGCAAGGTATAGTCTTCGTGCCATTCTGCGCGTCGTGCTCTTTGAAGATCCCGGCTGGCTTCATAAATATTAAAGGTTGGATCCAGGGTAAAATCTAAGGAGATAAGCTCGTCCATAACTTTATTCCAATGGTCAGAATAAGGTTTTGCAGCCTGTTTCCAAAGTTTACCTGCCTCTTCAAAGCGGTCTTGTTCATTGTTGTAATTGTAATCGAGCGGATAATCCTGCACCGTGCGGTCTTCAAACAGTGCTTCTGGCAGTCCATACCAATGCTCCATGCTAGTTAAACCTGCCCTGGCTGAATGCAGGACATTCCATCTGGCAACGTTCAGTTGAGCATGATGACAAGCTGATCGTAGTCCTAGTTTTTTGTTTTCATCTAATGCAGCGGTCATAATTTCCGGAGGTGCACCAAATAACTTAATGCCATCAGCCCCTTTTTTTGCATTATTGCGCACCCATTCACGTGCCATTTCCGGAGTGCTTATAGTGGCATCACTACCTTGTCCAAATCCAGTATAGGCTAAAATACGGGGTGCTACAATTTCATTTTTGGCACTTTTCCTTTTTAAATCTAATGTAAAGTCTACCCCCCGGCCACTAGGTTCTCTAACCGTGGTAATGCCATGAGCCATCCAGAGTTTAAAAACATAATCCGGTTCTGCGCCCTGGGCTTTTCCTCCAATATGTCCATGCATGTCTACAAAGCCAGGAAGCAAATACATGCCTTCGCAGTTTAATTCTTTGCCACCTTCTTTAAGCTGTGGACGGTCTGAATCTTTTATAGCTACTCCAGGATAGCCCACTACCTTTATACTTTTAATACGATTGTTGATCACTTCTATATCCACTGGCCCCATTGGCGGTGCCCCATTTCCATTAATAAGAGTGACTCCCCTGATGATAAGTTGAGAAAATGGCCCATCGCCCCCGTTACTCTGTGCAAGTATTGATAGATTGCCACACAAGAGGATAATTAATAGGGCATATGTTTTTATGTTCATACTAGTCTTTTTGTTTGGGCACTTCAATTTTGTCACCTAAAAACATTGCATTCAAAAACAATCGGTTGGTTCCGTACCATGAGCCCCGGAAATTTGGATTATCCGCGAATAGCACTACGCGTCCTTTGCCTAAAGGACTTACAACGAGTGAAGCTGAGGATTTTAAGAATTCTTTGCTATTCTTATTACTTATGTACCCGTCTATCAGGGCATTCCCGGAGTACTTCGCTACAGTAGAATACTCATTTTTACTTGGAGAAAGCCAGACATTATTGTTTTTATAGACCGGAATGTCCGCATCTCTGTAACCAAATGCCAACGGATGGGTTATATCCAGATCGACCTTTAATATAATCCCACCAATACTTTCTTTCCCAAGATTCTCTGCCGCACCTACATAGGGTTTTCGCAATACAGCTTTGGTAGAATCTACAACAGATTCGACTAGTTTTTCTTTAATCATTTTTTTATCGATGACCCATTTAGAGGCTGTTCCAATGGTAATAAGTGTATTACCCTTTTTAACCCAGTCTGATAGTTTGGTCTGCTGCTTCTCAGTAAGATTATACTTGCCCGAAACCATAACCAATGTATTGTATTCGTCCAGCTTTGCCTTATCATAATTCCGGATAGGTATTTTTGTAATTGGCATATGTACTCGGGTATCTAATAAATGCCATACCTCTCCGGCTTCATATGAGCGGGTACCATCTCCAATAAGCATAGCAGCTTTTGGTTTGGTTAACGCACGAACATACCTGCTGCCAAGATCAATGCCCCTGCTGTTGTAACCTGTGGCAATGCCATAAATAGGGACCTGGTATTTTTCCTGTGCTTCAAGCACCCATTTATATACTTCATCTGCATCTTTCTTTTGAAGGCTTATGGGCAGAATTAAGGCTCCATAATTAAACGACTTACTGCTATTATTAATCGTTGTGGTAAATGGTTTAAAGGCAGAAGAGAGTACCAACTTCTTGGACTGAAGAAAATTTAAAACTGCAGGTGCGTTATAATCATCCCAATCTATAATATAGGCATAAGAGGATTTTTGTACGGGTTGGACGTTTACAAGATCAGCTGTAGAAGTTATTTTATCTCCGCGACTAAGCTTCTTTATTCCCCTGTAGTTAATATTATAGAAATTTGCCACAGACCAGGCAGAAGCATCGTAAAAAACACTGTCCCGGTATTTTTTATAAGTTTCAAACATAGTTTGCACCATTCTGTACTGGGGCTGGGATGTGGGCACTACATAGGAATCATTTCCGTATTTGTATACATCTATTTTGTGGATTAATAATTTATCAATAAATGCCTTTACCCTGTTTTTGTCATAGCGATCTCCAAAGCTGTATCCTTGAACTCCTTTTATTGCCGAATTCATCATAGCCGTTTTAAAGAACTCTTTTTGATATGATCTCAGATAGTCTTTGTTTTCAACTGCGGCTTTCACAGTTGTGATACTCGATGTGTACTGATTGCGAATGGTGAAGGGAAATGTGATTGCCCCAAAGGCAGTTTTCTGCTTATGCCCCCTGGAGCTGGCCTGTTCAAATAACAGCCCAAGGCCGCCCTGAATATCAGGATAGGAAGAACCGTATCCCGGATAGGTACCGTCAAATGCTTCTTTGGTAAAATAAAATGAGCCTATGCTGTCTAAGGCCTTGGCAAAATAGTTTCCAAACAAATTGTTAAGATCTTCATAGTTCTTTTTAGGCATAATAGGGTTAAGAGAACCGTTCGCTTTCATTGGTTCAAAGAAATAGGTGCTTTGTGAACCCATTTCATGAAAGTCGGTAACTACATTGGGGTACCACTCATGATACCATTTAAGTTTACCACGACTTTCAGGGTTTATTGCTAGTAGCCAGTCCCGGTTGAGGTCGAACCAATAGTGATTGGTGCGGCCGCCAGGCCAGTATTCATTGTGTTCTGCATCCTGGGGATCTGCCACTAAAGGATTGCCCTGATAGCTATTTGCCCATTGTGTATGTCGATCCCGACCATCGGGGTTGATAGTAGGATCTATAAAGATTATTGCGTTGGTTAGGTAATTAAGTATCTCAGGATTATCAGAAGCTACAAAAGTATAGGCACTTAAAAGGGCTGCTTCGGAACTGGATGGCTCATTCCCATGTACGTTATATCCCAAATTAATAAAAATTGGAAGTGATGTGTCCGGGGCAGAAGATTTGCCGGGATCTGTAAAGGCAAGATGCCTTTCCTTAATAGATTCCAGATTAGCCAAATTATCTGGGGTTGTTATGGTTAAGATAACTAGTTTACGGCCTTCATGTGTCATGCCATATTCATGAATAGAGGCACGATCTGAAAGATCCGCCAGTTTTTGTAAATAGGCTACAATAAGATCATGCCTTGTATGACGTTCTCCAATCCCATAACCCAAAAACTCTTCCGGAGAAGGAATATTACTATTGAAGGGATGGTATTTTTTAAGAAAGTAATCCTGACTGTATGTGAGGCTACTGCATAGTAAAAAGCATATGAGTAAAATATTCTTCATAAGAGCAATTTTTGAATTAGTCGGCTAAATATAGGTATAAATTGCCTTAAGAAGAAGTGTTATCACTACGGGAATAACATACTTAGGAATATTAGACTAAAGGTCTCCTGGTAAGTTTACCTCTAGGCGACTGATTGATGAAAGTCGCTCTGACCTATTTCTTTAAAATTCACGATATAGTTGGTGCCTTTTTTGGAAAAGTCTCTGATTATTGACCCTTTTAGCTGACGGGCCAGGTTATGAATTAGCTTTAAACCCAAAGAACGGGTATTTTTAAAATTCACTTCATTTGAAAAACCAACACCATTATCACCAATATTTAGAATGTAATCCTTATCAGCCATTTTCTTTAACTCAATATGAATTTCCCCCTGGTCATTGCCTTTTATTCCATATTTAAGAGCATTTGTAAGCGCTTCGTTGATAAGGAGACCTAATGGAATAGCTGTATCAATGCCCAATTCTATTTGAGGAATATTAATGTTTACTTTAACGTTACTATCGGCACCCTTTACAGATTTAACCAGGTATTCACTTAATTCCTCAACATAGGATTTATAATCTATTTTAGACAAATCGTCCCGCATGTAAAGCATTTCATGTACCATAGCCATGGAAATGACTCTGTTCTGACTACTTTTTATAAGATTTTTTACTTTTTCATCCTTTATTCCCCTTGATTGAAGACTTAACAGGCTGGAGACCGTTTGCAGATTATTTTTAACCCTGTGGTGCACTTCTTTGAGTAGCGTATCCTTTTCATGTATCCGTTCTTCAACTTCCATCTTGGTTTTATATAGGTTGTGGTGTGCTTTTAACAAGTTTTTACCCAGAACTCCACCAAGAAGGTAAACGGAGAACAAAACACTTAAAAAGCTAAACAGGTTTTGACTCTCAATTGGAATGACATTTCGGGTTAAAGAAAAATCTGAAATTCCCTGCACAAAAATTAAAGTAATAATCAGAACAGTAAGATACAAATAGATTTTCCCGTAATTGCGTGTTGTCGCATATCCGGCAAACACAACAATTGCCAGTACAAAAATAAACGGACTGTTTATGCCCCCTGTTAGCATAGTAATGGCTGTAGCCGAGGCCAAGCCCAGTATAGAAAGGATGTTATAAGTTAGCGTTAGGTTTTTATGAGAAGCATAGGCCAGGTTATTTATTATACTCAACGCGCCAAAGGCGAGAAAAATATGGGGAACAAATTCATAAATATCCAGAAAAAAAAGACAAACCAAGCCAAATACCAATGAGAAAATGGAAGCAAAATAGCTAACCCTAAGGGTAAGACGTATTTTATCCTGTATTCTGTGCTGATGTTTGGTTGCTTTTTCCATGGTCTTAAGTTATATTCATTGATGCAGCGATACTACAAATGGAAAATCGCAACCTTAGTTGGGAAGCGAATTCCCTTAATGTTGTAAAGCTATATATGTTTTAGCATATATTCAACAGCTAATCTGACAAAAAATAATTTTGTTATCTACAATAGTAAGTATGTTAATCTCGCACTGCCCTGGGCTGTAAATTGGTCAAATCTTTAATTTTAACAGCTGAGCCGGTTTCAATACTTTTCCTTGCCGCAATCCCTATAAGTACAGACATTGCACCATCTCTGCTTCCTGCAGTCCTGCCAAAAGGATCAACGGAATTAACACTTCTGAATATTTTATCTTGTAAGCGCTTATCACCTCCGCCATGTCCGCTTTTTTCCATTTCTACCATAACGGTTTCGAAATCCTTCCACAATTTGTGCACGATTATGGGTTCATAATGCTCGGTTTCCCCATTGTTCTGCTCCATTTCCTTTTCGTGCATTTCGGCCTGATCAATGTTCATTTCTTTATAATAAGGGATGTCCATCCAGGCTTCCAGTCTTCCGTCCATTCCGTTAAAAGCAACCCGCCAACCTTCGAATGGAGAATAAGTAGTTAGCGAATAATTTAATTGCACCTTATTTTGATATTTGACCTGTGCGGACATCTTATCATAAATGTTTATTTCATTTCTAAAAAGGCAGTTGTCTCTTATATACCCATCGTATTTCTCATTTTTTGTATAGAGATCGGTCAAAAATTGATTTTTAGAAATGTCCCAATAGAAGTCACATTTGGATTGATGCTTGCAATTTCTGCAGTTATCACCTCTAAAAGGTCCATTTTTGCCATAAAATTCCAATTCGCCGAATGCAAATACTTCGGATGGCTCAGAATTGATCCACCAGTTAAGAAGGTCGAAATGATGAGTGGCCTTGTGAACCCACAAGGATCCACTGCTTTCCATCTGTCCGTGCCATCTTCGGAAATAACTGGCGCCATGGTAAGTATTCAGATACCAATGAAAGTCAACTGAAGTTAGTTTGCCAATGGTGTTGTCTGCCAATAACTGTTTTATTTTGGTGCTATAAGGGCTCCAACGGTAGTTAAAACCTACTATCAGGTTTTTGCCTGACTTTTTTTCCGCATCCAGAATGGCCTGACATTTATTTTCATCTGTGGTTAATGGTTTTTCTGTAAGTACATCGCAACCCATTTCCATTGCCTTAATAATAAATTCATGGTGTGTTGAATCTTTTGTGGTCACGATAACAAGATCCGGTTTAGAATCCTGGATCATTTTCTCAAAATTTGTAAAAGCAGGGCAATTGGCCCCGGTATATTCTTTTCCAAAGGAGAGGCGCCCCGGATTTATATCGCACAAGCCCACAAACTCCAGGATATCTGAATATTCATCAACAAGACGTTTTCCCCAAAAAGTGATACCGCGAATACCGGTTCCAACAAGGGCAATTTTTAACTTTGCATTCATTCCAAAATCAAACTGTGTAATTGGCATGGCAGAAGAGGCGGCCAACATGCTAATGGAAGTCAGGAATTTACGTCTGGAAGATTTCATCTGAAAATATTAAGAAGGTGTCAATACCTAAAGATATGGCATTTTAAACAAAAAAAGGCGCCCATGTATGGACGCCTTTTTTGTGATGGTAGTTAATTTGTCAATCTTCAATCAATACCCATTCCCCCCGATCTATAAGAGGCTCTGCTTGTTTGAATTTGACTATCTTGCTTTCGCCCGACATTACGTTTTTTATAGTGACCCTTTCATTTCTGCCAATTTTGGGTTTTTCCCGTACAATAGTTTCTGTAATTGGAGCTCTACCACCTTGATTTTGCCCTACTGCCCTGTTCCGGGCTGCTAATTCATCATTATTCGGAATCTCCTCCTTAGTGGTCTGAAGCTTTTCTTTTGGTCTTCGTACATTCCTTGCTTCCTGAATCTCATTAGTGTCAGCTGAGGGCAATTCCCCTTTGAACAAAAAGGAAACAACTTCTTTGTTTACGTTGTCAATCATGCTTTTAAAAAGTTCAAACGCTTCAAATTTATAGATCAACAAAGGATCTTTCTGCTCGTGAACAGCCAACTGAACAGACTGTTTTAACTCGTCCATTTTCCTCAGGTGAGTTTTCCATGCGTCATCAACTATGGCCAGAGTTATATTCTTTTCAAAATCTGTCACCAATTCTTTGCCGTTCGACTCATAGGCATTTTTAAGGTTGGTTACCACATTAAGTGATTTAATACCATCGGTAAAAGGAACTACAATGCGTTCAAATTTATTGCTGCTGTCCTCGTATACCTTTTTAATTACAGGGAAAGCCGTGGCGGCACTTCGCTCCATTTTATTCTGGTAATAATCATAAGCTGCAGTATAGGTTGTATTTGCGATCTCCAGAAAACTCTGTTTGCCGAATTCCACCTCTGTAACCGGCGAGGTAATAGAAAAATACTTGATGAGTTCAAATTCGAAATTTTTGAAATCGTTGGCGGCCTTATTGGTATCAGCAATTACCTCACATGTATCATAAACCATGTTTGCAATATCTACCTTAAGTCGTTCACCCTGCAGTGCATGCCTTCTTCTTTTATAAACTACTTCGCGCTGGGCATTCATTACATCATCATACTCCAATAGTCGTTTACGAATACCAAAGTTATTCTCTTCTACTTTTTTCTGTGCCCGTTCAATAGATTTGGTCATCATAGAATGCTGGATCACTTCTCCTTCTTCAAGACCCATTCTATCCATCATTTTTGCAACCCTGTCTGAACCAAATAGACGCATTAGATTATCTTCTAAAGAGACATAAAACTGGGAACTTCCAGGATCTCCCTGACGGCCTGCACGTCCTCTCAACTGCCTGTCTACCCTCCTGGAGTCGTGTCTTTCTGTACCTACTATGGCCAAGCCCCCTGCTTTTTTAACTTCTTCAGATAATTTTATATCTGTACCTCGTCCTGCCATGTTTGTTGCAATGGTTACGATACCTGCATTACCTGCTTCTGCCACAATATCTGCTTCCTTTTTATGCAGTTTCGCATTCAAAACATTGTGTGGAATTTTTCGTATACCCAGCATTCGTGATAATAATTCAGATATTTCCACGGACGTGGTACCAATAAGCACCGGTCTTTTATGTTCAGAAAGTTTGGTAACTTCGTCAATAATTGCGTTGTATTTTTCTCTTTTGGTCTTATAGATAAGATCATTTCTGTCATCTCTTGCTACAGGCCTGTTTGTAGGGATCTCCATAACATCCAATTTATAGATTTCCCATAATTCACCTGCTTCCGTTACGGCGGTACCCGTCATACCTGAAAGCTTTTTGTACATTCTGAAATAATTCTGTAGAGTAACCGTCGCAAAAGTCTGTGTCATTGCTTCGATTTTTACATTCTCTTTCGCTTCAATGGCCTGGTGTAATCCGTCTGAATAGCGGCGCCCGTCCATAATACGGCCAGTCTGTTCATCAACTATCATCACCTTATTTTCAATAACCACATACTCCACATCTTTTTCGAAAAGCGTATATGCCTTCAATAGCTGGCTCATAGTGTGGATG